>JBOGQV010000135.1:0-2510 GCA_050749145.1 Nitrosotalea sp.
GTCCTAGTTTATGCCTTTGATGAACCAGCAATACCAGTTGATACACATGTACATAGAATTTCTAATCGGCTTGGGTTAGTACAAACAAAAATTCCAGAGGAAACAGAGGCTGAATTAATGAAAAAAATCCCAAAAAAATATTGGATTAGAATAAATGATACATTTGTTATGTATGGTCAAAATATTTGCAAGCCAATTTCACCGATGTGTTCTGTCTGTCAAATAAAAAAGGATTGCAATTATTACAAGACTACAAACTAAGATGATTTGTTCTCAGAGATCTTTTTTGTTTCTTCTGATGATCTCTTCTTAGTTTTTAGCAATACAACAATCAACACCAATGTTACTGCAAGTACCATAAATGGCATGTAAAATATTAGATTTTGAGAGGGGTCTCCAGAAATAATGCTAAACGTCAATGTGCCAGCATTTACTGGGGGAGAGTCAGAAGCTGAATTCATTCCAGAAACAGTAAATTCTCTCATTGTAAAACCTGCAACATCCAAGTTAGAAACTGCTTCCTTTGATCCGACACTAACAGTGAGACCACCACTACTTGAATGAGTTGCAGTGATAAGTTTGTCAGGAGTCCAACCTATCTTTTTTTCATCATGAATCATAAAGTATCCATCTTCGGGTGTATTTACTGCCACCCAGAATCGATAATCAGGTGGGCCTCCCATACCAATTTCTATAAACTTTGGTGTGTCAAGATTTTCATATAGTCTGACTACTGCGTTTCCCTCTTGGTCTTTATACTGGAGTTTGTTTTGCATTTCAATTTCCCAGTTAGTTACATGCTCATGATCAAGTTTGAAAACTGTTGCATTTTTGGTATACACATTAAATGCACTGTATGGAACTTGGACAGAATCATAACGCTCCGACTTATTCATGGTTGATTCTTGAGCATAAACAGGTAAAAATGAACCTGCCAGTAAAAGTACAACGAGCAAGAGACGCATGATCTGGAATGATATCATTTCAATAAAAATCTAGTCCACAAAGGGATTATCTAATTTTGTTAGTACTTTGAATACCTCTGGTCTCATCATATATTCAGAAGGATTTTGTTTATCAAGAATCATCGCCCTAAGTTTAGTTCCACTTAGACTTTCTTGATATTCTGTACCATGTGGACAATTTCGTTCACTTGCAAATTACAAACATTTTCTGCAATAGAAAAATGCTGGAAAGAAGATCGGTTCTATACCAATATCAGGATATGAATCAAATATCTTTTGTGAAGCAAATGGATCATAGTATGTACCTACACCCGCATGATCTCGTCCTATTATGATATTAGTGCATCCAAAGTTTTTTCTCATTATAGAGTGATGTATTGCCTCTTTGGGTCCTGCATATCTCATCTCTGTATGCAAGGTACCAAGATAACATCGGTTTAGAGGATAATAGTACTCTATGAGAGTTTCATAAGAGGTAACAATTGCCTCGTCCGTATAATCTCCAGATTTCTTTTTTCCTATAAGAGGATTAACAAACAATCCATCATGTGTGTTAAGAGACGCTTTCTGAAGCATCTCATGCGCTACATGTGGTACATTTCTTGTTTGAAATGCTACAATTGTTTTCCATCCAGCCTTTTGAAAAAAGTCTCTTGTTTCAAGAGGGGTCTTTCTATATCGCCTAATTTGAGTTTCGTCGGGTCTTTTCACATAGTCAATTTTTCCACCAACAAGAAATTCCTTCATATTCATAGTTTTTGCCACACCTGGGTGTTTTAGATCAGATGTTCCATAGATTTTGGTTGAAACTGTATTTTTATCAAAATTGTAAACATCATCCACATGCAAGATGGCAAAATTTTTCCCTCCCACATTTAGAGCAACATCTCCTGCATCTTTCATCTTCGTGGCAGTATCTTTGTCCACATCAAGTACAATTGGAACTGTCCATGGTAAATCATTTGCCAGTCTACCATGAGAAACTACTTTTTCAAAATCTTCTTGTACCAAAAATCCTTCAAGCGGACTAAAAATTCCATCAGCAATATTTTCTATGTCATTTCCAAGATCAGCATTAACAGAGATAGAAAACAATTGACTTGGATCTTTTTCTGTGATTCTGCTTACTAATTTACCACCATGTGGTTTTGCTACACCAATATTTGCCAATTAAATCACTTACCGTGGTCTGCGTGTAATCCACATTCCTTTTGGGAATCAGATTCCCACCACCAACGTCCTGCTCGTAATGGTTCTCCAGATTTGATTGCACGTGTACATGGCTCACATCCTATGCTAGGAAATCCATTGTCATGTAATTTGTTATATGGAATATTGTTTTTCTTGATATAATCCCAAGTTTGATCCCAAGTCCATTCTATTATGGGATTTATCTTAATGATACCGTTATGTTGCTCGTCAAGTTCTATTTTATTTGCATTTAGTCGTACCTCAGTTTGATCTGCACGTAATCCTGTAATCCATCCATCTAATGTTGAGAGGATTCGGTTGAGCGGATGAACCTTTCGTATACCACAACAGAGC
>JBOGQV010000136.1:0-2636 GCA_050749145.1 Nitrosotalea sp.
AACTATACAATAATAGCTCAATACGGACTGTACACAAATACAAATGCTACATTCCACTACAACGGTGGAGATGGAGGTTCTGCAATCACCAAAGCCATTAATGCAACATATGCACTACAATCAGGTAATCAGATTTACAATATCCCATACATCATAAAGGGAGGTACTGTTAGCAGCATGAACATATTAGCACAGCAGTACACATTCGAAATTACATTAAACACCAATGCAGATGGTTCCATCACAGTAACCTTACCTAGAAACATGATTGATTCAAAGGTACCTCCGCCTCTAAATCTTGATGCAAACTTGACAGGAGCAAAGATTGACACATCAGGATTAGAAGATAGTTCATTCATAGTAACAGTCAACGGAAAACAAGTTACACAGTTCAGTGAAACTAAAAACCAGAGTGTAAGAATACTTAGCATTCCATTCCACAATGGAGATTCCAAGATTGACATAGTCGGTACAGTAGCAGTTCCAGAGTTTGGCCCAATCGCAGCTCTAGTACTTGCAATTGCAATAGTATCAATTATTGCAGTATCAGCAAAGACTGGACTAAGATTTATGCCAAAATACTAGGACTCTCTACATTACAAATATTTTCCAATCACATAAAACAAAACCATGAGTCTGATCAGATTTGTAAACATGAACATTCAGATCATAGATTATTATACAAGGCCGATAAAATACAGATAATGGATTTTGAATTTGAAGAGTTTGATTCACCTGAAGACATATTTATCGCCATGTCTACAATGGCCCCGCCAATGAAAAATGTCCTGCCAATAAACTCATACAAAGGATATGTGTTTTCAATAATACCGCTAACACCAGCTTCAGGAAATTCATATTTGATGATATATGTAAAAGGAAAACTTGATGGAAAGTTACTAGAGTTTGACATGAACCTAAAAAAATTCAAAAATGTAGAGACTGCAGAAAGGTCA
Organism: Nitrosotalea sp.; assembly: GCA_050749145.1. Taxonomy (GTDB): domain Archaea; phylum Thermoproteota; class Nitrososphaeria; order Nitrososphaerales; family Nitrosopumilaceae; genus Nitrosotalea. The sequence continues at coordinate 957 of JBOGQV010000136.1, forward strand.
GATAAAATTTATTTTGTGGTACTGACTCCAAAATCAAATACCATTGCAGATGCAGCAATTAGAACACTAGAGAAAAAATCTATCTAGTATAAGAAGGAGCATTCACAGATCGGCTCCTTGTGTATTTTTCCATGATATCCTCTGGAAGCTTGCCGTTGAATAGATCTTTAGACAAGCCTCTCAAATATCTCATTATTGCCCAAGTTCCTGCTTTTATCATACCATACATGACAAGTTTCATGGGAGGACCAAATGTCTTGTTTCTAATTATTATAGGAATTATATCATTGATGACTCTAAGATTGTGCTCCCAAGATTTCCAGAATAATGTAAATTGAGCTTCATTTAGGTTGCCAAAGTGCATGGAGTTCTTTTCATTAAAGTCTTGGTATAACAAAGGTGCAACAAGACCACGCATTCTTGTTTTCTTGAAATCTTCAATCAAGTCTATAGTATATTGAGTTTCATCAGGAGTCTCATCAGGCCAACCAATTATGATAGTAGCTGCGGGGAACCAATGATTCTCATTTAATATCCTAGCTCCTTCTCTTACAACCCAACCCCATTCATCGGTTGAGAACGGTTTTGTTTTTACACCGAGGTGCTTCTTGACCATTCTGGGTGCCACGGTTTCAATTCCGAGATTTGTAGCAAGCCATTTTTCATCACTCATGCCATTTACTTCAGACATATCATGTAGAAGTTTTGGATCAGCACATACAGCTGAAAATGTCATGTGAGTTGTTCCAACAAATCTTGCGCCCAAGGACTTTAGACCTTTCCACAATTCAATTATTGCATCATAATTTGGTTGAAAGTTCCTATTATCACATCCATAAAGAAGCATTTCATCAGAGTGTAACCAAATAGAATCAAATCCATAATTCAGATTCATTTTTGCTTCTTGTTGTAATCTTTCTAGTGGAAGATCTTTTTTCGATCTTTTATTTACATCACAAAAGTCGCATCCTCTTCCACATCCACGCATTGCCTCTATTAGAGAATTAACAGTAGGTCCTTGAATCATAGGAATGTTTTGAATATTCTTAACAAAACAGTGCATCAACTCTGGAGCATCACCTTTTTCAAGATCATGGAAAAGATCTAAAGCTAATTCATCTGCCTCACCTACAACAACTGTATCAATTCCGTGAATTTTCATTCTATCCGTTTTTGCAAGTTCCCATGCTCCATTACCGCCTACAACAACATGGAAATTATGCTTCTTCTTTAGTTGAATTATTTTAGCACACATCCTCTTGAATTTCATTGCAACGTAAGAAAGTTTTTCCGGAGACATGGTAGTGGTTACTGGAGCCATACCAAGTGGATCCATTACATTTATTCCAACTACTTTAGTATCAGGACCAATACATTTTTCAAGATAATCAGGATTTGCAATAAACACATCTTCTCTTTTGTAACCTTGCAATAATGCAGACTCTACTCTACGTAATCCCACTTGAGCAACTTTTGCTTCACCAGTTATTTGATCAGTCTCTACTGGAGGACAGAATACCTTGTCAAATACCCATTCAGGGACTACCTCGTAAGGACCACATGCTATAAAACCATAAAGAAAATTTCCCCTATAGTTAGTCATAAGGCTACGATCTGCAGTTAGAACTATTCTCCTTCCTGCCATTCCTTTCTTCGAGTTCTTTCTACTATGATATAAAT
>JBOGQV010000137.1:0-6591 GCA_050749145.1 Nitrosotalea sp.
AGCGTCTTTACTGGAGTGTTATAGTCTACAATTGGGGGCCTTGCATCCATGATTTCTGATATCTTGATTCTTTTTCGCTCAGTTTCATCGCTGTCCAAAATGTGTTTTACAATGCCGTCCTCTGTTATGACTCCTACCACTTCGGTGCCATCAAAGATTGGCATCTGGCTGATTGACAACTCTTGCATTTTTTTTATTGCATCCTGCAATGAATCATTGGATTTGAGCTTGGCAATTTCTTTACTGCAAATGTCTCCAGCTTTTGTAGATGATTGGCTATCAAGTGACCATAACACTTCGAATATTTTTCTTGCAGTTGAATAGCTTGGCTGACATCTTCCAGATTCGATCTGGTTTATCATCGAAGTACTTACTCCTGTAAGTGATGCAAGTTTTTGCTGGGTAAGGCCTATCTTCACCCTTCCCTGTTTTATTGACTCTAGTCTTGGAAGCATTATGCGAAATAAAGGTCTGATTCAATATTTCAAGCCTTCCTATATTTTTGATATCAGTATGAAAAATTAGGTAAGGGCTACTTCAAGCCCGCTTTTCGCGCAAATTTTGCTATCACAAAGATAACAAGAGCGATTATGAGAAAATCAATTACAACCCCGACAAAGTCTCCTATTCCAAAACTAATTCCATTTCCTACTGGTATGGTGAAAACTGCCTTTCGCCAGTCTCCTCCCTCTATGAATGCACTAGGAATTGGCATGATGAGATCTTGTACAAGAGCTGTTACCACTCTACCAATCACGGTTCCCATTATGAAACCTATGGCAAGACCCAAGACTCCAGCTTTTCCGATGAATTCTTTGAATTCTGCAATGACGCCTTTTGGTACTGGCTCTGGGGGTGTAACTTTTGGTGTAACTGCTTCTCTGATTTTCTTTAGCTCTTCAAGTATGTCATTTTCTACAGTCATGTAATTCAAATCAATTCGTGGGTTATATCATCTGTGCAAAAACAATGATCGGCCAAATTATTTTCTGACAAAAGCCAATGCAAATTCTTCTATTGCCTTTTCCCAGTTTTTTGCTTTTACAATGCCACTTGCAACAAGTATCCCTTTTGCGCCAAGCTCAAGTGCTCTTGATACATCTCCGCCTGAAACAATTCCTGCACCACATAATAATTGGGTAGAGTTGTTTGCTTTTTTTACCGCCTTGACTGACTCTGTTATGATTTCTGGTTTTTCTTTTGATACTGCCTTTCCACTACCGATTAGTTCCGGTGGCTCTATTGCAATATAATCCGGGTTGAGTTGTGCATACATCCATGCTTCACTTACATCCTGGACACAGACAACTGATATCATCTCCAACTCTCTGAGTCTTCTTACCAAATCTTCAATTTCATTTGATGGTATCCTGTGCTCGCTATGGTTTATGAGAGCACCTGCAACTCTTGATTTTTTTACAATCTCTGGGATAACATAGCCTGTTGTACTACCTGCTTTGGAATTGTCAAGATGTTGTGCATATACATCTGAGGAAGACCTTGTCACCTCTGCCAGTAAATGTTGTGGAGGACAGACTACGATTTTTAATTTATGTTTTTTTGCAATCTTTGCGGCACTTTTTGCTAGACGTGATGACTTGGTACCAGAAATTTCGTCATAGTTTTTAAAATTAATAATAAACAAATTACTATTCAAAAAATCTTGCACTTGCCCATATATCAAGAGATCTTAGAAAATTCTTATACTGATTGTAGATTCCATAATTTGTGGCTCTATCTGAAAACGTGCTTGGTATGCTAAATCAAATTACATTCATTGATTGCAAGGGTGCACTTGACAGTACGCAGGATGAACTCATCAAAGACACATTTCAAAAAATTCTATCAACTGGAAATGTCTACAAAATCGATGACATTGAAAAATGGCTGGAATCTACTGTGACAAACCCTGCTGTCTCTGAGCGAATCCTAAATGTGGCGCACTATCAAAAGGCAAAATATGATGCTAAAAATCCATTAAAAATGGCTCATGATGATAGTTGTGGCTGCGGCGGAGATTGTTAATTACTTTTTAATTCCAAGTGTTCTGTTCTTTAATCTGAGGTAAACGTTGTGACATTTACGACATCTTGATGCACTGATTGGGTTTTTTGCACCGCATGAAAAACAGACTTTAAAGTGAAGTCTAGCCTTTTGTGCTATTGCTTTTTTCAGTGGATCTGTGATTGGCATTTTCTATTTCTCCAATTTCCTGCTATTTGATTCTACCTTTTCCAAGCTTTCCTGCAAGAAGCATAGGGACTTCGGCTGGTCTTTTGGCAACTGGTACATTTGCTTTGGCATACATGGATACCTTTGATTCTGCAGATCCATAATTTCCATATACTATGGCTCCTGCGTGCCCCATTCTCTTTTCTTTTGGAGCCGCTCTACCTGCAATGTATGCCACAACTGGCTTGTCAAATTTAGTATCAATGATGTGCTGTGCAAGCATCTCTTCGGCATCTCCTCCAATTTCGCCTACTACTACAATGCCGTCAATGTTTGCACCGTTTCTTATTGTGTCAAATGCTTGGATTAGTGGTGCACCGTTGATTGGATCTCCTCCGATTCCAAAGCATATGCTCTGGCCAAAGTTTGCAACTGATAGATTATGTGATACTTCGTACATCAAAGTTCCACTTCGTGATATTACTGCAATTCTTCCTTCCTTGAATGGTGATGCTGGCATGATTCCAATCTTGATTATTCCTGGAATTATGATTCCTGGGGTGTTTGGACCTACCACGATTGCATCTTTTTTCTTTGCCAAATCAACTATTGTCAATGCGTCTTTTACTGGAACATGTTCTGGTATTGCAATTAGTAACTTGATTCCAGATTCTAGGGCTTCCACTGCTGCAGAAAGAAAGAACTTTGCTGGAACAAATATTATTGAAATCTTGGCACCTGTTGCACTTACTGCTTCGTTCATTGTCTCATAGATTGGAACTCCTTCGTGCTTTTGTCCTCCCTTTCCAGGTGTTACACCTGCTACAACATTTGTGCCATATGCTAACATTTGTTGTGTATGGAATGCACCAAACTTGCCAGTGATTCCTTGAACTATGACCGGCTTCTTTTTGTAGTCCTTGTCGCCCTCTTTACCAATTAATAATTCGAAAAGATCAACCATTTTTATTCATCTCAATTACTGCTGCATTTATTGCTTCTTCAATGGTGTCAAACATCTTTGTTCTTGAACCCTTGAGCATCTCTTTTGACTTGTCAGCTTCTGCACCTGACATTCTTGCAAATACTGGAAGATCAATTATTTTATCATCATATGCTTTGATAAATGCTGTTGCAACTGTTGTGGTCTTGACAATTCCACCGTAGAGATTTACAAGTATTCCTCTTACTTTTTTCATCTTGCTAATCAAAGTAAGTGCTTCGTACACTGTCTCAGTTGTTGCACCGCCTCCTACGTCCAAAAAGCATGCGGGCTTGCCACCATTGTCTGATAGCATGTCAAGAGTTGACATGACAAGACCCGCACCGTTTCCTACTACTGCAATGTTTCCATCAAGTTCAACAAGTGAAAATCCGCTCTTTTCTGCTCGCTCTTCAAGTTCTGACACTTCTTGGAATTTACGCAATTCATCATGTCTGAACATTGCATTGTCATCTATGATGACTTTACCATCAAGTGCCACAACTGAATCGTCACCTAAAACTGCAAGTGGATTAATCTCTGCAAGCTCTGCTTCTTTTTCTACTGTAATCCTTGCTAATTTTTGTAAAATATCAATAAACTGGGCTAATGGTTTGTCTTTTAGTCCCATCTGTTTTCCTACTTCTTCTGCGGTCTTTGCATCAACGTTACCCAGTCCTACCTCATGTATGATTTGGTTCTTGACTGATTCAATCTCAACACCGCCCTCTCCTGATGCAATAATTGTATAGCATCTTTTGCCCCTGTTCAAAAACAATGAAAGATAAAGTTCTTTTTTGATGTCTGCCATTTTTTCAAGTAAGATTGCTTTAGTCTTTTCTCCCTTGACAACTTTTTGCATAATATCTGGATATTTTAGTTCAAACTCGTCTGCGTTTTGACATTTCTGGATTGCACCTGCCTTTCCTCTTCCTCCAACTGCCATCTGTGCCTTTATGACAAATGGAAATCCTAGTACTGCTGCATCCTTTCTGCCTTGTTCGATATCTACTGATGTTAATCCCTTTGGAATTGGAATTCCGTATTCTGCAAACAATGACTTTGCTTGATACTCGAGTAGACGCATTGTGATTTTTCATTTTTATGGTCTTTATAATCTGTTTGATGTCTTGTCATTCTGTAATGCGTGGATCAAAAATGTTGTTGGGATCTAGAATGAAATCTGGCACTATTTGTGTATAGTATTTTGATCAAACGTCTTGAAATGATATCTTGGATAGTGTATTCAGATTACCAACATGTGGATTTTTGCATAATACAATTATACCTGTATGCAGATTTCAACTAAGGTTTCATAGTGTTTTACATTATGATATGAAAAATGTTTTGGAGTCGGTACCGAGTGTCAAATGACACCCTCTTGCCTGGTCCGGCCTCCAAAACTATGAATATTTTTCATGATGGTATTTTTAAGCCTCATTATCATAAAACTTGAATTTTATGATATATGGGATATTATCTGAATTGTTCTTCTAGGGTATCAACACACTGGAGAAAAAGATCCTTGCTTTTTCGCATGAGCCAGTTTGGAAACTCGTCTAGTGAAAAGACAAATTGTTGCTGGAAACTTGGCACTACGCCCCCTCCTGATGTGATGACCTGTACTATGATGTACCCCTCAGTGATGGTACAAACTGTCTCTTGGTATGCCTCTTCCTCCTCTTCTAGTGTGTTTCTGTACAATACCAGCGGAGTCTTGGTCTTTGTAACGTGGGATGATGCCTTTTTTAATAAAACTGCAAAGTGTGAGATGAGCCAGCCATCTAGGGTTATCTGCTTTGGCATGGGATATTGTGTATTTTTTTATTATTTAATACAATGGATGAAGCGCTACTCAACTGAGATTCGAATCTTTTGACCATCCAGATCCTCATCTTTGTAGTTTTTGGCCTTGTCGTCAAACTCTATTTTCTTTACTCTCACTAGATATGCTAGATCTGATTGTTTTTCTTTTGCCATCTCAAGGGATTCATCATCAAGGCCCAAAATGTATGCTGCATCTAAAATATCAGTGGGGGTGTACCCTCTTTCTTTTCGTAACACTTGCAGTCTTCTTGCAATGTCTCTTATCAATCCCTTTGCTAACATCTCACGGTTTCTTGTTGTGCTGATAAATACAATAAGTGAATCACGATTGGCCATTGCAAAGCCTTCTTTTTCAGAATATCCAACTATGAAGTCTTCTTTTGATAATTCAATCTTGTTGTCTCCCAGATCAAATGTGTATGCCCCATTTTTCAAAAGGTTGTCTACTATTACACTTGGGTCTGTCTGAGAAAACTTGTCTAGCAGTCTTCCCATGTCTTGTTTTGCCTTGGGTCCTATTTTTTTTCGTTCAAGTTCTACTTTGGGAATTATTGGAATTTCTTTTTGTAACAGATTTGATACTTGTTCTAATCCTTCTGATTTTGCTAGTTCTATGATGTTGTATTTTTCTACGTTAAGTTGAGAAAGCAACAACTCTGAAAGAGATTCTATCTTTGTCTTTTGACCTGGCTCTACACAAATTATTGCCTTGTCAAGAGGCCATCTCCTCTTGAGTTTGCCTTTCATTCTTGCTGCAGCAGATACTGAGACTGTTTCTTTCATCAGGTCAAAGGCCTCCTCGACTTTGTCATTTGTAAGTGATGCCTGCGATACTGGAAAGTCTTCAAGAAGTATGTTCTTTTTTGTAGCAAACATGGTACCATACAGGTACTGGGTTGTAAATGGACAAATTGGATGGAGAAGTATATCTAAGATTTGTAAAATCTCTGCAAGTGTTGCGTATATTGCAAATCTTCGCTCCTTTTGAGAATCATCGTCTGCCCATAATTCTTCACGAGTGATTGGAATGTATACTTGACTTACTGAATTTATCAGATAGTCATCTATTGCTCTTGATGCTTCATGGAACCTACACTTGTCTTGTGCTTCTGTAACGGAAGAAATTAGTTTTTGAAGTTTTGACAAAATCCAAATCTCTGCTTCTTTTAGGAGATTCTTGTCCTTTGCCCATTGTATGTTGTGCGTTTTATCATACTTGTCATATTCGCTATTTTGTTTAAAGTACAAATGAAGATGATATAGAGTGCTTAGTATCTGGTATGGTCTTGATACAAGCTCGTCTGTACTGAAATTAATTGGCTCAATCGGACTTGATTTCCACATGAAATACAATCTTATCAAATCAACAGAATATTCTCCAAGCAATTCCATTGCATCCATGACATTTCCTTTACTCTTGCTCATCTTGTTACCATTTTTGTCAAGCACGTGACCCTGGAACAAAAATGACTTGAATGGTGCACTTGGTGCATTGTTGAAAATTACATTTTCGATTAGTAACGTATACGCCCATCCTCTTGTCTGGTCTATTCCTTCTGTCAAAAAGAGTGCTGGAATATTTTCCTTGTAATCTGCATCAGATAACGATG
>JBOGQV010000138.1:0-3235 GCA_050749145.1 Nitrosotalea sp.
AGCCAATAAACAAGGTTAAACCTGAAAGAGCTTGCATTCCTGTAAGGAAAGTATTTGCAATACCCAAATATGATAAAATTACTCCTGCCAGACCAATCGCTGATAGTCCCATTCCTGGCATCATGAGGTCCCAGTCACTCATTTGTGGTTGTTCCATGAAGTGACATACTTAATTCTTTTGAACCTGGCGAGGTAATCTTCGAAGAAATTAAATTCCCTGCAAATCAGCTATAGATCCGTGGGATTAAAAGAAGTACTTGAAGTATCTAAACCGCGAATCATAGTTTTACTTGTCATTACGGCAGTTACATCCATGTATGCAGCAAGTATACTGATCGCACACAAACCTCTTGATACCATTACACTCCTTCATCTTATTGTAGCAGGTGCACTCTCATCTGCAGGTTCTAGTGCTTTGAATCATTTCTATGATAGAGATATCGATCCATTAATGAAAAGAACTAGCACAAGACCTATTCCATCTGGAAGGATGGCAGCTCGCAGTGTTTTGATATATGGTCTTGCAGTTAGTTGCATTTCTGTAATTTATGCTTGGTTTACACTAAATCCAGTTTCTACTTTCTTTATCGCACTAGGGATATTTTTCTATGTGATAATCTATACAGTCTGGCTCAAACGAAGCAACTGGTCAAACATTGTGATTGGCGGCTTTGCAGGAAGCTGTGCATCTATGGCAGGATGGGCTGCAGCAACCGGTTCTATGGATATCTTGGGTGCACTGGTTGGTATTCTAGTCTTTGTATGGACACCATCTCATTTCTGGTGTCTTGCAATGAAGATACGAGATGATTATGCTGAAGCCAAAGTTCCAATGCTTCCAGTTTTGATTGGCATGCAAAAAACGTCCAAGTATATTTTACTCAACACTGCAATACTGTTGCCATATTCGATTGCACTTGTTGCATTTGGATTGGGATATGTGTATCTTGGAGTTGCTCTTGTATCAGGTGGTCTAATGTTGGTTTACCACTATAAACTCACCAAGACTCCAACTTCGGACTTTGCATGGAAAGCATACAAGGTGACTGCACCATATCTTACAATCATCTTTGTAGGAATTGCACTTGATGCAGCATTTCACTTTCCAGTGATAAAATAATTATTCTTGAATTTCTTCTTCTTGGCCTACGCCGGGAAATCCTGACTCGTATTCTTTTTCCAGGTTTTCCATGTTTTGTTTTTCAATCTCGTCTTCGTCCTCTTCTTTTTCAGATATCTCTATTCTTCGTTCATCCTTAGTCAACCAAGTGACCTTGATCAAACCGTAAATCTCAAGGTTGAGCAATGTCTTGTTGAATTCATCTTCTGGAATTGAAATGCCTGCCTTGATCAAAGCTTTTGACAGCTCTGAATCAGTAAGGGATCCTGCAATCTTGATCTTCTCATAAATGGTATTTCGTAGTGGAACTGCCATGTCTAACCGTAGAATGCCTTGTCCATTGGCTTTGGTAGCGCATAAGAGATATTATCTTTAACTGTGGAATACCAATCTTCAACTCCTTTTGTGATTGATGGTTTTACATTTTTGAGTGCGGCAGAAAAGTCTCCGCTGCTAATTTTTGGGGTATTGTTTCTCATTGCATTTACTGCAGATTCTCTGCATACTGCAACAAGATCTGCTCCACTATATCCTTTTGTTGCAACTGCAATCTCTTTCAAATTGATATCTCCAGAAAGTGGCATCTGTTTTGTAAGTAGTCTGATTATCTCAAATCGTCCCTTCTCGTCTGGTGCTGGAACAAAAATTACTAGATCTAGTCTACCAGGTCGTATCAAAGATGGGTCAATAAGGTCTGGTCTATTTGAAATTCCTAATATTATGACTCTTGATGCTCCACCGTCTTCCATTTCTGTTAAAAGCTGACTTAGCAGTCTTTCTCCCACTCCTCCCTCTTCATTTGATTTGAAGCGCGCAAGCGAATCAAGTTCGTCAAATATTATTATACAAGGCGAAGATGTCTTTGCCTTTCGAAATATTTCTCTTATTGCTTTTTCTGATTCGCCAACCCATTTTGATAAAATCTCCGGTCCTCTTACCAGTATCATATTTGCACCACTCTCTGTTGCAAGTGCTCGTGCAAGCAATGTCTTTCCACATCCTGATGGGCCGTATAGGAGTGCGCCCTTTGGTGGCTTGATTCCCATCTTTTGGAATTTTGCAGGCTCTTTTATTGCAGTTATCAAATTATCTTCAAGTGTTCTTTTTGCATCATCTAGTCCTCCCACTTCTCTCCACCACACTTTTGGACTTTCTACGTAAAACTCACGCATTGCTGTTGGAACAATTTCGTGCATTGCATCGTAGAAGTCTTGTAGTGTGATCTTTAACTTTAGCAAAATATCTGGCGCGATTTTTTCAGTCTCATTTTCAATCTCTGGCAAGTACGTCCTTACTGCTTTCATTGCAGCCTCTCTACATAGTGATTTAATGTCTGCACCAGTGTATCCGTGCAACTCTGCAGCAAGTGTCTTGAGGTCTACATCTTGAAGTGGCATGCCGCGTGTGTGAATCTGTAATATCTCTAATCTGCCATCTGCATTGGGAACTGAGATTTCAATTTCCCTGTCAAACCTACCAGGTCTTCTCAAAGCTGGGTCTACACTTTCGGGTCTGTTTGTTGCGCCAAGAACTATGACATTTCCTCTGTCATTGAGACCATCCATTAATGCCAAAAGTTGAGCCACTACTCTTTTTTCTACGTCTCCGTATGCTTCTTCTCTTTTTGGAGCAATTGCATCAATTTCATCAATGAATATTACACTTGGAGAATTTTCCTTTGCCTCTTTGAAAATGTCTCTGAGTCTTGCCTCTGTCTCACCGTAATACTTGTTCATTATTTCTGGACCGTTAATTGAGTAAAAGTTTGCCTCTGACTCACTTGCTAGTACCTTTGCAATCAATGTCTTTCCACATCCTGGTGGACCGTACAATAGTATGCCACTGTGTGGCTCTATGTTGAGTCTTGTGAAAATTTCAGGATGTTTTAGTGGGAGCTCTACAATTTCTCGCATTCTTTTTGTCTGTGTTTTAAGACCGCCTATCTCTTCAAATGTAACTCTGATTTTTTTATCAACTGATGTTTCAGTAAGTATTGTTACAGTAGTACTTCGCTCTATTTTTACAACCGCCTTTGGTGCAATCTTGTGAATCTTAAAGTCCATTGAATTTCCAAGAATCATAACTGATATCTCGTCACCTTCCGAGAGTGGTAAA
>JBOGQV010000139.1:0-3064 GCA_050749145.1 Nitrosotalea sp.
ATGTCACATTTTGGACATTTACCTTCAACAACTTTTGTTCCACATACCGCGCAGATACCCTGGCCAACTTCTTTTTGAATCTGTCTTTTTCGCCTTCCGACAAATACCCGGATTCCAAAATAAATCAAAACTGCAATCACTAGAGCAATAACAGGTGGAAGAAACGCCATCATGCCAATCATCAGAAACAAGATTCCAACAATTAGGAGAATTTCACGTTTCTCAAGATTCATTTTAATCTAGGACTAGAATGTTTCAATAAATAGCTATTGCCAGTACTCAGAGTCACTGAATTAACAATCATTTTGTGTCATGTCTCTAACTCTTCTTCATCGCCTGGCTATCATGATCAGTCAAAGTCGGATAATAACTAATTGCATTCTGTTCAAATAATAATGCGCCTGAATCAGAGGTCAGGAAATGAACAAAAAAGAAATCGTCGGATATTTATCAGCATTACTTGCTTCAGTGTTGTTTGGTGCAGTACCCACAATTGCAAAGCCAGTAATATCAAGCATCAATGTTTTGCTTCTTTCGTCAATAGCGTATCTTATTGCAGCACTAGTGTTTACACCAATATCAAAAAAAGCCAAGACATTACTTTCAAAAAAAGATTACATCATACTTGTTACAATATCAGTGTGTGGTGCAGCTGCTGCACCTTATTTGTACTTTTTAGGCTTGCACCAGTCAAGTGCAACAGACACTTCGCTGTTATCAAATGTTGAGATAATGTTTACAGTACTGTTTGGGATGTTGTTTTTCAAAGAGAGACTAAAGCCAATCGGTTTTATTTCGGTTGCACTAGTCTTGTTAGGAGTTGTTATCATAACAACAAACCTCGAATTTTCAGGATCCGTACTGCAACTAAATGCTGGTCATTTTTTCATTCTTGGAGCAATGGCATTGTGGGCACTGGACAACAACCTCAGCAGAATAATATCTACAAAGATGGATACTGCAAGACTTGTCCAACTAAAATCAGCCATAGGAGGCTCCATTCTACTTGGGACAGTATTGATATTGCAAGTACCACTTGTAATCAGCACATCACAGATACCATATGTGATGCTGCTCAGCGCAATAGGGTTTGGTGGATCACTATACTTTTTCTTGCAGAGCCTAAAGAGAATTGGAACGATTAGAACAATAATGATATTTTCAATGTCATCTGTTTTCGGTCTTGTTTTTGCATCAGTATTTTTACATGAACAGATAAGTTTGTACCAAATAGTTGCAATTGCCATAATGTTGACTGGCATTTATACAATAAACAGAAAAGAAAGCATAACAGAAAACCAAGAATCTACGACGCATTAAGTTTTGAGAAAAATTTTCAGATTCCAAGCAATACAACAAACAAGTAATAGACCAAGATGTTGACCAATGTAATAATAGAACCAATTTTTAAAAATTCAAGGAAAGTAAAGGCCTTGACCCCTTTTGATTCAGCAGCTTGAATTATGATTATACTACTTGCAGCTCCAAGTATTGTCAGATTTCCTGCAATGGTAGATGAGGCAGCAAGCATGACCCATTGTGTAATATGCGTAGAAGTAAAACCGTTAGCAAGCATGACATGGTCATACAAGGCTACAAAGGGAACATTACTCAAAATTTGACCGAGTGTTATGCTACATGTGGAGATTACCGCACTACTTTGCAGCATGTTGTTTGGATTTGGAATTGGAAGATACTGCATGAATAATGAAATCGCACCAGAAGACCACAGAGCACTAGTAACAACAAACATTGCTACAAAAAATACCAGTACAGTGTAGTTTACACTTTTTAATATTTCATATCTCTTACTGCTTATAGCATAAAGTGCTGTTGCACCAATCAATGCTATAATGCTAATACTGATATCAAATACATGCAAAAAATGTAAAACTTCAGATACAAAGAAGCCCACAATTATTGCCAACAATATTATAAGAGACATCTTTGCAAGACGTGGATTTTCAATCTTTATACTTTGTAGAATGGCATTGTCTTGATAGTTGTGTGATATCATCATAAGGTCTTTTTTGAAATAAATTTTAAGAATGTACCAGGTGAGAAACAGGTTTACCATAGTTGGAATTGCAAGAAATTTTAGAAAATTTGTGAACGGTAAAGGAATTCCACTCTGGATTGCAATCAAGAGGTTTTGAGGGTTGCCAATAGGTGTCATGGCACTTCCCACTGTAATTCCAAAGGCAAGCGATATGAGAAAAACAACAGGTCTTACATTGATGTGTTTTGAGATGTAAATTATAAGTGGAATTCCCATCAAAGCAATTGTATCATTTACCAAAAATGCTGATAACAGTCCCATGCCAACAACAATTACCATCAACAACAAATCAGGAGTTTTGGCTTTGAACATCATCTTTGCTGCTACAAGTTTGAGCAAACCTGACCTGTCTAGTGCCGAGACTATACTAAACATAGAAAACAAAAATACCAAGACGTCAAGTTGGATAGATTTTGCTGCAGACTCGACATCAATTATTTGAAACGCTATCATCAACACTGCCCCAGACGACATTGCTATCCATATTGGAATTTTAAATCGAATTCTTCCAATAATTAGAACATATACAATTGCAAAAATTACCAGTGCAGCGTACTCCTTCAATGCTAGGTACAGAGTACCACTGAGTTTATTTCTTATCAAGCATGAAAAATTAGCCAATAATCATTTGGGAGTATGCAGAAATACTAGGTAAAGAACCATACAATACATGGTTGGACCACAAGATGGCGGATTTGGTTTTGATGGAGCACCAAAATATTCCAAACTAGAAGGAAAAAATACGATATGTATCCAATGCCAAGCAGGTCAGCACAGCAAGTGTTTTGCTAAAAGTAATCCCGATACACTTTGCGATTGCGAGTTATGCATGATATCCTAAGAAGATGAGCTTAATGCTGTCTTTATTTCAATATGAAAAATGGGATCGGCCGGATTTGAACCGACGACCTCAGGTACCCAAAACCCGAATCATACCAAGCTAGACCACGATCCCGATGTGATTGCACAAAAATGTCCCCAATTTAATCTTCTCATGTATGTGAT
>JBOGQV010000140.1:0-9718 GCA_050749145.1 Nitrosotalea sp.
GAAGTATGTATGAACCGGAGCAATTTCCAGGTGTCATACATAGGATGATCGATCCTAAAACTGTAACCCTAATCTTTGTCTCAGGTAAAATTGTATGCGTTGGAGCAAGAAAAGAATCAGAAGTATACCGGGCGGTTCATAATTTACACACAATGCTTGAGGAAAAACAACTCATGCATTACCAAACCCAGCCTGGGTCTAGTTTTAAAGGCAGGGTGTTAAACTAGATGAATAACAATTCCTAATGATGTTTCAAACAGTTCCATGACAACCTATATCTAACAAAAATGAACCTAGAAAATAACATCTTGAGTCAATTGCAAATATAATCAATAATCTAAAGTATCTTGTGGATTCAAAAAAGATGGCAAGATCTTTTTCTATGAAAGTCAAACATACCTCAATTCTCTTATTGCTTATTCCTCTAGCCTTGTCTGCATTTACTCATATCTGGAATCCGGTGGGGTTTCCAGATGTCTTCTATGATGAGGGAATTTACATGTACAGGGCCATGCATGTACTTGCTGGAGAAGGTGTACAAACTGGTTATTTTCATGATCATCCTTTCTTTGGACAAATCTTTTTGGCAGGAGCATTTGCCCTTGTAGGATATCCAAATTCACTTCATCCAACTGCGGACGTGCATTCTGCAGAGATGTTGTATCTTGTTCCACGTGTATTAATGGGAATACTTGCAGTTGCTGACACTTTTTTGATATACAAGATCTCGGAGAGACGTTATTCAAAAAATGTTGCATTATTTGCGTCTATTCTATTTGCAGTCATGCCAATTACCTGGCTTACAAGAAGAATACTGTTAGATTCAATTTTACTTCCATTTTTGTTGACATCTATACTCTTTGCTGTTTATGCAAAAGATTCTAAAAATAAAAAATTACTTGTAATACTTTCTGGAATCTTCTTTGGAATTTCTCTTTTTACAAAAGAGACCATGTTTGTAATGATTCCGTTGCTTACCGCTCTGATATATCAGAATACAAAGAATCCTAGAATGCTTGCAATCTGGATTATTCCTGTCATTTTGATACCCTTGCTTTGGCCCATTCAAAGTATACAAAACAATCAATTTCACACTTGGATTGGAGATATCTTGTATCAAGTCCACCGACAAAACAACAACTTTGGAAACATACTGACATCTTTTTACAATTTTGATCCACTCTTGTTAGTATTGGGGTTTATTGGAATAGTCTATGCTGCTATTAAAAAAGACTGGATGATCTTATTGTGGTTTATTCCATTTCTAGTATTTCTTGCTACTATTGGATATGTACAGTACTTTTACTGGATTCCAGTTCTTCCAGTTCTCTGCATCGCGGCTGCTAGATTCATCATTGATCTATCTAGACATGCAAAAGAAGACATCAGGAATAAACTTCCATTTATCATCATATCCTGTATTGGAATATTTGGACTGGTCATGACCTCTTTTCTGATTACCTCAAATGTTTCTGCTCAGTTTGATGCTGTAGCATATGTTCTTCAAAATGTCCATAACAGCGATGCTCCATATGATGAGAAAAACACAACAATTGTCTCAAGTGCGGTATATTCTTGGATATTCAAGTATGTATATCACATGACTGATGTCTTACCTGACTATCGATACGTATTGTTTTATCCCTTGCTTACTAATCATGTCCTTCTGGTATCAGATCTTCATCTTCAAGCAAATATCAATGCAGGAAAACAACTTCAGGATGTATACAATAATACAACTAGTATTATAAAATTCAGAGGTGGAGTCTTAGATGAAGATCTAGGAAAATACCCATTTACAAACATGGCTGAAAATTATGAAGGAAGCGAAGTTGAGATAAGAGAAAGTAAGTAATTATCTCAAAAGTATGCCATTAGAATTCTTTATAGTATGGAAAAAAGGAGTAACCATTGATGGTATTTGATATCGATCAAACAATGCTTGTTTATCTTGGAATGATTACAGCTGGAATTTTTCTATTCCCAATTGCGCCTTATCCTTCTCCTTATTTCATAGGGGGTATTGCACTTATAGTGGTAGGTGGGTTCTTGGTTTTTCGTAAATCTAGAACAACTCAGTGACCGTTTTGAAACTTTGATTGTAATCTCAACTTTTCTGTTAACTTACTAAATATTTCATTATGACTTACATCTGTAAAATTAACAGCTCCACTTTCCCGTGTGATTTGTTTTTCAAATTTCTCTTTTATGGCAAATGTGACAGATGAATAATGAATTCTGCCTTTGAGTTTCTCTTGTACTATTGTATCTGTATCTGGGAAGGTTGCAAAATGAAATGATATTCCTCCGGCCCAAAAGATAGTGGGTATTCCACCCCCAGCTGACCTTGCACTTGCAATTATCTGAGTTATCCAGTCCTCAAATCTTAATTCCAATACTTCATGAATGACCAGTTGATTCCATGGTTCAATTATTATTTCCAAATCTTGATTACAAATCGCGCTCAAGTTTTATTTAAAGAACCTTTAACTCATTTAGGAGCAAGCGATCTGCCCAAATCTGGCAGTCTGAAAGATGGATTTAAATACTATGTAAGTTTTTTGGTGGTTAGGTAATTTAGATATGCAAGATTGGAGTCAAGCGGGCGTATACATACCATTGATGGTAGGATTGATACCAGGATTCATTTACTGGTGTGTAATTACCGCAAAGAAACACAAGTAAATAACCAAAAACATCTTTATCTTCTTTTTATAATTATTGTCGTCTAACGTAAGTTTGGTAGAACCTTCTAAACTATGTTGTGTAGATTATGATATGCAGTATGTGATAAATCTCCTTTTGGAACTACAATCCATATGAAGACCTTGTTGCTTTCGAGTTTACTGATTATTACACTATTTACAACAAATATTGTCTGGGCTGATCTTCCGTCCCCAACAAGTCTTGGTGTGGAAGCACTTCAAACAATATACTCTCACAAAGCAAGTGATGGTACTACTGTAGTGTTTGGCGAGGTCCAAAATAATCTCAATTCTCCTGTAAATGCAGTTACACTTGGAGTTACATTCATGGATGATAATTCCAATCAGGTAGAATACAAAACAGGTACAACACTTATTCAGGTAATTCCGCCTGGGGGAAAAGCTCCTTTTATGATATCTTCTACAAAGTCTGATCCCTCTATCACACAAATTCAGGTAAAAATTGCGGGGTTTCAATCATCATCTGACAGACAACAAGTGTTGGACATTTCTTCTGGTCCTCTTCAAGTCTCTGACAAAGTGTCTGTATCTGGTACTATTACAGATAATGGAGCACTAAAGTCTGCCAATACAAAGATCTATCTAATTTCATATGATGCATTTCAAAGAATAGTTGCTATTGGAATATCTGATCCAATTAATGTTGATTCTGGAAAGGACTCTCAATTTAGTATCACTTCAGATTCAAGTCCTAGAGCAAAATCCTATATGTTAATTGCAGAGTCTGATAATTACCAGTCAAAATTAATTTCTGTAAAGGGACTCCAAGCCACACTACCGGTAATTGTAAGAGATACGATGCTTACTGATCCTAATGGTACTTCGTATTCTACTATACCTGTCAATGCCTCAGTTACGATAACTAGTGATACAAATTATCTTGCCAATTCTACCCAGTCATTCATCTATTATGTTCAAGTTAAACAATTTAGCGGGCAAGTTGAATTCATAGGACAATACGAAGGAGTATTTCTTGGACCTGGAGATCAAAACATGTCTGTAAACTGGGTGCCTCATTCAGCAGGCTCATATTTTGTTGAAACATATGTGTGGAATTATGATGGCGTTCCTCTATCTTCTGCAGTACCGTCAATTAATGTAGTACTTGTTAAATGATAAAACACTGAATACAAGATATCTATCATGACTAGATTCAAACTTGTGGCTTTGGGTGGTACGTTTGATATTATTCATAGAGGCCATCTGGAACTATTACGAAATGGATTTTCAATTTCATCCAAGGTTATCATAGGTCTGACTAGTGATGAGCTTGCAAGAAAAAAAGGAAAAACACCTTATCATGATTATCCAAAAAGATATGAAATGTTAGAAAATACTATTGAAGAAAATTTTCCAAACTCTGTATATGAAATAAGCAAACTTGATAATGACTTTGGCCCAGCTGTATTGGAAAAAGAAGTTGAAGCATTGGTAGTAAGCGAAGAGACCTCTTCAAAGGGCAATGAACTCAACCGCCTGAGAGCAGAAAGAAATTCTCCTCCAGTTGAAATAATTGTAGTTCCTATGGCTCTTGCCAAGGATGGTACACGCATTTCTACTACGCGAATCAAAAAATCCGAGATTGATGCTGATGGCAATATACTTAGTTGACAAACAACTTTTCAATCTTTGAGTAGGTCATCTAAAACTCTAAAATGTCTTGTAAGTTATTGAAAGAATTAACAGACAGGATGTTTAGTAAAATGTCGTCTGACATTACAGGCCTAAAAGAAGGTCTAGATCCTGAAAATATAGCACTCTGGTACAATAAAGTGATTGAAGAAGCAAAAGAGATGGCACCACCGTGGCTTGTGGATAAAATTGGTGTAAAGCAAGATCCAATTCTTTATCTAAAATTCAACCTCAATATATCAAAACGAGCAGTTCGCTATCTGATGATGGCTATAGCAAATAACCTCGATGACATGCCATATACAACTAGATTGTATTTTCTCAAAGTACAAGAATTAGTTACTCAGGAAATGGACAAATCTCTTGTCTAAAATTATTCTTTTGTTATTTCCACAATATCTTCAAAAACTTTGGTCTCTGTAATTTTGTTTGTATCATCAATTACAGACTGGATGAAATCTGCAAAAGACTCTGCCTGAAGTCTATCTTTGAAAAGTATACTGTGTGCAGACTTGTCTTTGAGAGATATTATTATCTCGTTTTCAATTATCTCTAAAATTCCATTGATGAAAATCTCATTATCGTCTTTTATGTATATTAGACTAGCAAGTTTCTGTGCTTCATAACTGTCTATACATGTGATATTTTTCTTCATATTGCTTAATCAAACATGAACTTGTCTACTTGGTCTTTTGCTTTTTCTCGTTGTTTTTTGAACTCTGTCAAAAAAGGTTTAGTAGCATCTTTTAGATTGCATTTGCATTCTCCACATAGTAACTGTCCGCCTTTACACTTGCTTGCTCTTTCATCAGATTTTTTTTCTGTATCAAAAAAGTATCTGAGATACCAAAATACTGGACATATGCTAAAGTTGGCACCCAATTTTCGTTGGAGCTCAACAGTAGGCTGACCACCAGTAAATGTACTTGAGATTTTTTTATCCACTACATCATCACTATCGGTGGTAAAAATGGCAGTCTCTGGAATTGAGGATGACATTTTTCCTTGCATCCCAAGTCCTGGCAAAAATTTAGAGTGGATCTGTGCAGGTTTTGGATATCCCATCTTTTCCGCAATATCTCTTGTTACTCTCCAGTAAGGGTCTTGGTCTATTGCCGCAGGTATGAGAACAGGAGTGGGTCGTCCCTCAATTATTGATGGCAGAAAACAAGGTGCTGCCTGTATTGGTGGAAAACCAATCATTCCTATGTTTGTAGAATTTTCAAACCCAAAAACTGCCTTGACAGTTGAAAAAGTAATTCGCTTTGCTATCTCTAATGCTATTGGATAAATTCTCTTGATGTCCTTTGTATCAATTAGGATCTTTGTCTTTTTTGGATCAAATCCAATTGCAATGATATCTAGAATATTTTCTTGAGTGTATTTTGATACCTCTTCCATGGATTTTTGGTCGCTGTAGAGAAACTTTTCATCATCAGTTAATTGGAATATTAGATTAACATCAAATTTTTCTTGGAGATATTTTGTGAAAATCCATGGTAAGAGGTGCCCCATGTGGATTTTTCCAGATGGTCCTCTTCCAGTATAAAGATAAAACTTGTTTCCCTTTTCATATTCTGTTATGATTTTGTCCAAATCTCTATGACTGAAGAAATATCCTAGCTTTAACATTGGGTGAACCTCCCCCGTTATCTTCTCTATTCGTGCTTCCAATTCAGGAGAAATTTTTTCTGTACCAAACTTCTGCATGAGTTTATCATAGTCAATATCTCCCTCTACGCTCCAAGGAGTTACTGTAAACTCTTCAGATGACATTCACGGTTTAGTTAGGTTAAGGTTTAAAAAGTCTTTTTGGCTTTTTGTGATAATGTCACAAGTTCTGCATCCTATTGAACAAAAAATTCTCAAGACATTATCTGACAAGAAAATCTTGACACCTGAGGAACTTGCAGATATTACAAAACTTTCACTAGATCAGATAAGACGAGGAATAGAATGGCTCAAATTCAAAAATTTAGCAAATGTAACCGAGTCAGAGAAAACCATTGTGACATTAGGCAAGAGGGGAAATGAAGCATTTGAAAAAGGATTGCCGGAAAGACAGCTAGTAAATCATTTACGATCATTGGATGGCTATTCTTGTGAAATGAATGCCGTAAAAGATTACCTAAAAAATGAATTTGGTCCGGCTATAGCAAATGCAAAGAAGAATGGCTGGATTGAAGTTCATGAGAATAGACTTATGCTAAAGGGGTATCATGATTTATCCTCTGAAGAAAAAATTATCAAAACCATTTCTAAAACTTCACTAGGCGTATATGTTGATGAATTGGAAGATAAGAATGCATTAGAGTCGCTGAAAAAAAGACCCGACTTTGTTGTTCTTGCTTCAAAAAAATCTGTCTTGGTTAATCTTACTGAACAAGGAATGGAAGCAGCCAAGAATGTACCTGCTAACATTGATTTTGAAAGTGTATCTGAGGCATCGCCTAAAATGGAACAGGAATCTAAAGTCGTACGAGCAATAGATGTAGAAGCTACTGCTCCCACAATATTTGCAGCACGAAGTCATCCATTAAGAGATGTGATAGATGAGGTACGTGAAATATTTGTCAGTCTAGGATTCTCTGAAATAATTGGAAATAACGTCCAGTCTAGCTTTTGGAACTTTGATGCTTTGTTTACACCACAGGATCATCCAGCAAGAGAAATGCAGGATACATTTTACTTAAAAGATGTCACTGCAAGTGCTGTCGCAAAACCAGATCAGATAAAAAAAATCTCAGAAGAACACAAAAAGGGCTGGAATTATCAATGGCAAACTCAGGAAGCAAAAAGGCTTGTACTGCGAACACATACTACATGTGTAACAATTCGGGCTCTTGCAGATCAGAAATATGATGAAGCTAGACTCTTTTCAATTGGTAAAGTATTTCGAAATGAAAAATTAAGCTACAAACATCTTGCAGAATTTCATCAGGTTGAAGGTGTCGTAGTTGGTAAAAATGTAACTCTGCGAGATCTAATGGGATTGCAAACTGAATTTTATCACAAGATGGGAATAAAGAAGATAAAATTCTGGCCCACATTTTTCCCGTATACTGAACCTTCACTACAATCTATGATATACAATGAAAAGCTTGGAAAGTGGGTAGAGCTGTTTGGAATGGGACTGTTCAGACCAGAGGTAACAAAACCACTTGGAATCAAAAATCCAGTACTTGCTTGGGGTGGAGGAATAGAAAGAATTGCAATGCTCAAGTTTGGTCTTGAGGATGTGCGCGAATTATATGAAAACAAATTTGGTTGGTTAAGGAGTGTACCAAAATGCCAGTAGTTACACTATACTTTGATCGAATAAACAAGATTCTGGGCAGAAAAATTCCAAAAACAAAGATTGTAGACACTTTACCATTTATCGGATTGGATATTGAGGAAGAGACCAATGATCACATTAATGTTGAATACAGTCCAAACAGACCAGACTATTCTACTGATTATGGAATAATCACAGGTCTTCAAGGACTACTTGGAATAAAACTTGGTATGCCTGTATTGAAAATCAAAAGTGGTAAGAATGTAATAAAATCTGATACAACTGTTTCCAAAGTACGACCATACGTTACAGCAATTGAAGCAAGAAATGGTACTCTAGATGATGAAACAATAAGACAGATAATTACAATGCAAGAAGATCTTCACAATGGGCTAGGTAGAAGAAGAAAGAAAGCATCAATTGGAATCCATGATCTTGAAAAAATAAAATTTCCATTATATTACAAAACTGTAGCAAGAAACCACAGTTTTGTTCCTCTTGAATCTAATACATCAATGACCGTTAAAGAAATACTTGAAAAAACAGAAACTGGAAAAAAATATGGGCATATCTTGGAAGGAAAAGAAAAAATTCCTATAATGATAGATTCTGTAGGAAATACAATCTCTTTTCCACCTATCACTAATGCAAAACTCACAGAAATAAACAACAAGACTCGCAATTTGCTTGTAGAGGTTACTGCAACTGATAAGAATGCCGCAGAAGGAGTACTTGCAGTTGTTGCTAATGCTTTACAGATATCTGGATTTCAACTCTTCTCAGTAAAAATAACTGGCCCGAATAATTCTACTCCGTCATTAAAATCACGAGATCTCCTACTTGAACCTGATCTGGTAAACAAGACTTTAGGAATCGGCATCTCTAGTTCTCTTATGATACAATCGCTGAAAAAGAGCAGACTAGATGCAAAAATGAGAGGCAAGAAGATTGTTTGTACAATTCCTCGATACCGAACAGATATTTTTGGAGTGATGGATCTAGTGGAGGAAGTAGCCCTTGGTTATGGAATCCAAAACCTTGTACCCACAATGCCTCCATCAGTTTCTGCTGGAGAAAGAAATGGTACAACAAAAATACTTGAAATTGTTCGTTCTCTAATGGTTGGTCTTGGATATGTTGAGGTGATGAACTTTGAGCTTACAAGCAAAGAAATTTTGTATGAAAAAACCAACAAAGATTCATCTAAAATAATATCTGTTGCAGATTCAAAAAGTCAAGAACACATAATTCTTCGTGACGCACTTCTTCCTGGAATGATGGAAGTATTATCAAGAAATATCCATGAATCGTATCCTCAAAAGATATTTGAGATTGGAACAATATTTGAAAAAGGTTCTACAATCAATGAGATAGTTCACCTTGCTTGCCTTAGTTCACACAAAGATGTAAACTTCACAGAAGTAAAATCTGTTTTACAGTCTCTTCTGAAAACTGGCTTTAATCTTACATGTGACACTATACCACAAAAGGAACCAATGTTTGTTGATGGAAGAACTGGTAGTATTGTGATATCTGGTAAGAAACTCGGAGCTCTGGGAGAAATTGATCCTAAAATTGTTGATAATTTCAAACTGAGAATACCTGTATCGGGGTTTGAAATGCAGCTCACTGGATTAATATTTGACTAGAAAATAATCATATCGCCCCAATATGCACGCAGACGGACTGGGATGATGAAATATGATTTTTGGTCCACCCAGCCGTGCTACAGGGCACCCCGGTAATAGAACAAGATGAGGATTAAGGCTAAACGTACCAATGACTCTATGTGAGTCAGAACCGGGGAACATTCTTTTTTCTTAAATTCTCTAAAAATATCTACAATCAAAAGGATTCTTGAGATTTTATGCAGAAAAGTGGTTCTATTTTCAACTATGATGTGATTCTTGATTTACGGCTAGAAAACAGATCTATTGATATATTTGCGTTGTATAGGTATACTATGGCAACTGCATATGTGCTAATAAATTGTGAACTTGGCTCTGAAGAATCTATCATCTCACAGCTAAAAGCAATTAACGGAGTCAAAGAAGTTCACGGTACCTTCGGGGCCTACGATATA
>JBOGQV010000141.1:0-4543 GCA_050749145.1 Nitrosotalea sp.
TCTTGAAGATAGCGGGGAGTAGATTTGAACTACTGACTTGCGGGTATCTCATCAGTGTTGATTATGAGCCCGCCGGGATGACTTAGCCCCTTAGTCTGACTTCCCCACCCCGCTAAGTGAAGAAAAGCCTCAAGGGTGATATATACTCTTTAAACGAATTTAGAAATAATTAATAGGATTTCTAAAGTCTCAGTCCTGTGGATAAAAAAACTAGAATATTAGCAATAATAGCTGCAATTGCAGCATCAATTCTGATTATCACATCGCCATCAGGTTCTATTGTAATTCCAAAACCAAATACAAGTTCTGCAGGAACTGATGCAGTACAAATCATTGCAACACATTTGCAAAAACCTTGGGCTTTAACATTTGGTGATGGAAAAATATTTTTTACTGAAAAAGTTGGAAGGTTACGAGTAATAGATAATGGTATTCTTGTTAATGAGTCTGTTGCCGATTTTCGAGTTGCTGACATTTCAGATGCTGGACTTCTTGGAATAACAACGCATCCAGATTTTGTAAAGAATCATTTCATTTACATTTACTATACATACAAAGATGGAGACAAACTATGGAATAAAGTATTACGAATTACAGAATCCAGTGATAAGATTGTGGATGCAAAGGTAATACTGGATAAAATTCCCGGTGCAGAATTTGATGATGGCGGTGTAATCAAATTTGGTCCAGATAAAAAACTCTACATAGGTACAGGTGATGCAACAGATGAGAACGCTGCTCAGGATATAGCCTCACTTGCTGGAAAAATATTACGATTAAATGATGATGGTTCTATTCCAAGTGATAATCCAGATCCAAATTCACCGGTGTACTCTCTTGGTCATAGAAATCCTCAAGGTCTAGCATGGGATGATCAAGGAAATCTATATGAGACTGAAGAAGGACCTACAAAAAATGATGAAATAAACATCATCGAGAAAGACAAAAACTATGGCTGGCCAAATCAAGAATGCTCCGGTTCAAAGGAATATCAGTCTGCTCTCAATTGTTATAATATCAGCATAGAACCTGCAGGAGTCGCTTATTATGGATCAGGAAATCTTGATTTCAAAAATAGCCTCATACTTGCTACTCTACGTGGTAATATCCTATACCAACTTCCTATTTCTAATGGTAATGTTACATCACAAAAGATCATATTGGATGGATTGGGAAGAATTCGTGAGGTTGGGGTAGGACCTGATAACTATCTGTACATACTTACAGGGAACACAGATGGACAAGGATTTCCAGACAAAAATGATGATAAACTATTGAGGGTTGTTAAGTAGATTGAGCGATTCATCAATTCCAAAATTTCATGAAAAGACTAGGGAAGAAAAACTAAAGGCATTGGAGTCATTCTCAAATCTCTCAAAAGACGATATTCAAATTCTAAAAAGTGCAGGAGGAATCAACTTTGAACAAGCCAACAATATGGTTGAAAATGCCATTGGAATCGTATCATATCCACTTGGAATAGCAACAAATTTCAAAATAAATGACAAGGACTATCTAATTCCGATGGTAATAGAAGAACCATCAGTTATTGCTGCTGCATCAAAGGCAGCCAAGATTGCAAGAAAGTATGGTGGTTTTACTATGGAAGCTGATGAATCGTATAGTGTTGGACAAGTTCAAGTTGTAAATGTCGATGTAAAATCTGCTATCTCTAATGTAATGGAAAAATCAAAAGAAATTCTTATTCTAGCAAACTCCAAAAGTAAAACTCTCTCACAAATGGGAAAAGGAGCAAAAGACGTTTCATGTAAAGAACTCATAACAGAATCAGGTTCGATGCTTATTGTTGAGATCTTGATAGATGTAGGTGATGCAATGGGTGCTAATGTAACTAATACTATGTGTGAGGCAATTGCACCATTGATTGAAAAAATAACCGGAGGAAGAGTGATTTTGAAAATACTATCTAATTATTCAACAAAAAGATTGGTAAAGGGTAAAGCTATATTTGACAAAGAGGAATTAGGTGGAGAAAATATAGTAAATAACATAATTTTGGCCTACCAGTTTGCTGCAAATGATCCTTACAGAGCTGTTACTCACAATAAAGGAATAATGAATGGAATTATTGCAGTTGCAAATTCTACCGGACAAGATACCAGAGCAATAGAAGCAGCAGCACATGCATATGCATCACGATATGGCAGTTATACTTCACTTACAAAATGGAAAAAGAACAAAGATGGAAATCTAGTAGGAGAAATTGAAGTACCAATGTCAGTAGGAATTGTTGGTGGGATCGTAAACATTCATCCTACGATAAAAACATGTGTAAAAATTCTAGGTGTCAAATCTGCACGTGAATTAGCTTGTATAATCGGTGCTGCGGGTCTTGCACAGAATCTTAGTGCCATAAGAGCATTGGCTTCAGAAGGAATACAAAAAGGACACATGAAACTTCATGCGCAAAACATAGCCGCAAGTGCTGGTGTTCCGCAAGAAAAGATGGCTCATGTGATAAATCAAATGACTAAAGAGAGAAACATCTCGGTAACTAGGGCAAAGGAAATTCTAGAGAATCTCTAGGCGACTAAATATATATCCAAAGAAGTTTTCTAGGACTACGTTGGCTTTAGTAAAATTTGCTGTTCCAAAAGGAAGCATAGAAGAAGCGACTTTTAAGATACTTGAAAGATCATGGACACGGGTAGTTAGGCGAGAACGAACCTATCGTGTCATGTTAGATGATCCACAGATTTCGGTTAAAATGCTACGACCTCAAGAAATCCCAAATTTGGTATTTGCTGGTCTATATGATGTAGGTATAACTGGAAGGGATTGGGTCAAGGAAACAAAGTCTGATGTTGAGGTACTTCTTGACTTAGAATATGGTAAGATAAAACTTGTAATTGCAATACCTGATTCTTATAATTTCAAATCATTAGACGATATGATACTGTCTTATGCAAAGAAAAAAAAAATACTAAGAATTTCTTCAGAATATCTAAACACAACAGCTAAATTCCTGATGCAGTGTAAAAACTATAAAAAACTTTATGGTTCAAAGCAACCAATTATTGTAACACCATGGTTAAGTCAAGGTTCTAACAAAAACGTGCAGATCTTTCTTTCCTTTGGTGCAACCGAAGCAAAACCTCCGGAAGATGTAGACGTTATAATAGATGTCACAGAAACCGGTACTACACTTACACAAAACCAATTAAAGATAATTGAAACTGTAATGGAGTCTTCTGCAGTACTGATTGCAAATAAAGCATCACTCAAGGATAAATCAAAACGAGAAAAAATTTATGATATAGTAACTATGTTGAGAGGTGCAGTTGAAGGGAAAAAATATCTTCACTTATTCCTAAATGTAAAAGAAGAACATCTTGACAAATTATTGCATGACTTACCTTCTCTCAAACGCCCAACAGTGAGTCCGTTGAGTGAAAAAGGCTGGTATGGTATCAATACCGTGATTCCAAAATCTGAATTTCACAAAATGATTCCAAAATTACGAAAGATTGCTCAAGGTTTAGTAGTGCATGAACCAAAACAAATACTGGCACTTGAGGAGATAAAACGTGATGAGGAAAGTTGATGCGAATAATAGATGCTCAAGACATGGATTCTATTATAGAATCTGTGCGACCAAAAATAAGCAATAATGTAAGACAAAAAGTACTGTCCATCATATCTGATGTGCAAAAACAAAAAGATGCTGCTCTCAGGAAATATGAAACAAAATTCAGCGGAATACAAATCCATTCATTAAAAATCACTCCACAAGAAATCAAGTCAGCATATTCAAAAGTTGGAAAAGAACAAATCGCTGGAATTAAACTTGCAAAAACAAGATTGGAAAAATCTGAAAATGCTGTACGAAAAAAACTACAAAATATATCAGTAACACTGGATGGAGTTGTAATAAAAAAAGCATTTTTACCAATTGACATTGTAGGATGTTATATTCCTGGGGGAAAGGCAAGATATCCTAGCACTGTTGTCATGTCTGTTGTTCCAGCAAAGGTTGCAGGTGTCAAAAAAATAATCGCCGTATCTCCTTCTAACGAGAAAGGGGAAATAGATCCGCTTACGCTTGTGGCTGGAAATATTTGTGGCGTAAACGAGTTTTATAGAATAGGTGGTGCCCAAGCCATTGCAGCCTTGGCATATGGTACAGAATCAATACCGCAGGTAGACAAGATAGTGGGTCCAGGCGGTGCATTTGTCACCCTTGCAAAATCATTGCTCAGCGAAGTGGTTTCAATTGATATGGTCGCAGGTCCTACTGAGCTTGCCATACTTGCAGATTTCACCGCAGATGCAGAACTTGTTGCACTTGATTTGATTTCTCAGGCAGAACACAGTCCTGATACCATGTGTTGTCTAATTACAAATTCTGCAAAATTGAAAAACTCGGTGCTTGAATTGTTACAGAAAAAAATCAAGACAATCCAAAGATCCTCTATTGTAAAAGAAAGCCTACAAAAAAATGGATTTATTGTTATGTGTGATACGGAACAACAAATGGTAGATTTTGCAAATAAACTTGCACCAGAACACCTTGAAATAATTA
>JBOGQV010000142.1:0-2667 GCA_050749145.1 Nitrosotalea sp.
CATCAGTGGTCTGGGTGTTGACAAATCTACAACACTTGGTTATTTTATTTCAAAATACAAGGCAGAGCAAGAAATAATCCACTCTGGACTTGATTATACAATTTTTAGGGCATCATATATGATAGGAAATGACGATCCTCTTTCACAAAATCTACGACAGCAGATGAAAAAAGGGAAAATAATAGTTCCCGGCTCTGGCAAATATAGATTCCAGCCTATTTTCATAGATGACGTTTCTAGTGTTATAGCAAAGTCTGTGATGGAAAAAAAATTCTCAAAGAAAATAATTGACTTGGTAGGGCCGCAAATAGTAAACTACAATGGTTTTGTCAAGAAATTCTCACATGGAAAAGCCAGAATACAAAAAATAGATTTTGAGAGTGCATACCATGATGCGTTGCACAACAAGGGACCATTTGGCGTAGACGATCTGAGTATCATGGTGGGCGATTACGTAGGAAATCACAAAAAACTTGCAGGTCTTGCACAGATGAAATTTACAAGATATGAGAAAATATTAGAGTCCAGAGGCTTGCTTTAGTACTTCGGCCTTGTCTGTTTTTTCCCAGCTAAATTCTGGTTCGGATCTTCCAAAGTGACCATATGCTGCAGTCTTTCTGTATATTGCATTCTTTAGTTTTAGCTGAGAAATTATAGCTGAAGGGCGCATGTCAAAGTGCTTTCTTACAATATTTTCAATCTGCTCTTCTGGAATTTTATTTGTATCAAAGGTGTTCACTGTAAGGGAAACTGGTTCTGCCACTCCAATTGCATATGCCACTTGGACTTCGCACTTGTCTGCAAGGCCTGCTGCAACTACATTCTTTGCAATGTATCTACACATGTAGCACGCTGACCTGTCTACTTTTGATGGGTCTTTTCCAGAAAATGCTCCTCCACCATGTCTTCCCATGCCACCATATGTGTCTACAATTATTTTTCTTCCAGTGAGCCCCGCATCGCCTGGTGGACCACCTATGACAAATCTGCCAGTTGGATTTATGTGAATTTTTATCTTGTCATTCCATAACTGTCCACAAACTGGTTTGATCACTTTGTCGATTATCTCTTTTCTAATCTGCTCGTTTGTAATATCTGGAGAATGCTGTGTTGAAATCACAATTGCATCAATGCGCTTTGGCTTGCCACCTTCGTATTCTACTGTAACCTGGGACTTGCCATCTGGTCTTGCCCATGGTAATTCCTTTTTCTTTCTTGCCTCTGCAAGACGCTTTGTAAGCTTGTGTGCGAGCAAGATTGGCATGGGCATAAGGTCTTCTGTCTCGTTTGTTGCATATCCAAACATGAGACCTTGATCTCCTGCACCTTGGTCCTTGTTATCATTAGCAGTAACTCCCATTGAAATATCTGGGCTTTGTGCATGAAGTGAAACCAGAACACTGCAAGATTCTGAATCAAATCCATATTGTGGATCGTCGTATCCAATTTCCTTGATTGTTTTTCTAACTATATCCTGTATGTCAAATCTTGCCTTTGATGTAACTTCACCAGCTACTACAACAACACCTGTTGTTGTAAGTGTCTCAACTGCAACTCTTGAATCTGGGTCTTGCTTTAGAAATTCGTCTAAAATTGCATCAGATATTTGATCGCAAATCTTGTCTGGGTGTCCCTCTGTAACTGATTCTGAAGTAAAAAGATAGCTTCTAGGAGAGGCCATGATATAATTTCCTATAACTCATTTTCTAATTTAATGAATAATACGTTGTTTCCTCTGACTATGACTCGGCCGTAGTTTGCAATTATTTTGCCATTGCTAATCTCTTCGGCATCTGTCATGATTAGATTCATGTATGAATCTACATTGTTCATCTTACCTTTGTATTCGATTTCACTTTTTAGTCGAACTGTAACTTTTTTGTTTATGCCTTTTTGCAGTGTTGTTAAAGGTCTTTTTGGAGTTGCTGCTTGTGACAATCACAATTCACTTGTTTGCACTGCTTGAAATAGGGAATAAAAGCCTTCCCGATCATGACTTATACTCTGCAAATTGTGATAACTCTTTGATTAAAATTGATTTCCACTGGTATTTTGGGACTGGATGATCTTTTGGGTGGTGGCATAGCACCTGGTACGATAATAGATATTTTTGGGCCTGGAGGTAGTGGTAAAACACAACTTGCAATACAAATTTCTCTAAATTCGTTGCAAGGTGGCACTGTACTATACCTTGATGCCACTGGTGGATTTCGACCAGAAAGAATGTTGCAGCTAATCAAGTCCAAAAACTTGGAGCCATCACTTCTTGATAAAATCATTGTGGCACGGATGAGAAACACTGCAGAACAACTAGAGTATGTCAAAAAAATATCTGAACTGCGACCAAATCTGGTTGTAATAGAAAACATAACAGATTTGTTTGCATTCGAGTATTCCAAGGAAGCAAATCTGCTTGAAAAACATCTTAGGTTTATGGAGTACATGCATGAGCTTAGCCTGACTGCAATTAGCACCAAGATTCCTGTCATTGTAACCAATATGGTGAGAAGCATGGATGGAATGGAAATTGAAAACTTGAACAAGTCAATTAGCATGTTTACCCACAAGAAGATAAAACTTGAAAAAGATGGTAAAGTATTCAAGGCCCAGGTGCTGCCATCATTTGGAAAAAGAAAAGAGATCTTGTATACGATAACTGAGGAAGGG
>JBOGQV010000143.1:0-1797 GCA_050749145.1 Nitrosotalea sp.
AACAAATTCCAATAGGTCAATGATTTATAAGACGAACTTTGAATTTTGGTTTTTATGGCAAAGGCATACGATGTACCAGCGGATTTACTGATTGGTAAATTATCTGAGACTCTAAAGAATGAAGATATTATACAACCAAGCTGGATTCCATTTGTTAAGACTGGTGCTCATGCAGTAAAGCCTCCACAACAAAGTGATTGGTATTATACTCGATGTGCCTCTCTTCTAAGAAAAATTTACTTGCACGGACCTATCGGCATAAATGATCTAAGATCAATGTATGGAGGCACAAAGCCTGTTGGTTACGGAGGAGCTCATCACAGAGATGCAGGTGGTGCAATAATCAGAACAGCTGTACATAGTTTAGAAAAATTGGGTTATTTAGATAAGGTTGAAGGAAAAGGTAGAACAATATCTCATGAAGGTATGAAAAAACTTGATAGGCTATCAACTGAAATCTTGAACGAATTAATTGTAAAGAATCCAAATCTCAAGAAATATTCCTAGTAACATCATGAGTTCTCATAATCCAAATGATGATAGAAATCCAAGCGATGCCGAAGTTTCTGCCTTAAAGGACAATGCACTAAAAACGCTTCTCACAGCTGAAGCAAGATTAAGATTGAATAACGTTAGATTAGTTAAACCTGATCTTGCAGCAATGGTTGAAAATTATCTCTTGGGATTGGCATCTCAAGGAAGGTTAAATTCACAGATTTCAGATGACCAGTTAAAGCAAATTCTATTGTCTACACAACAGCCCAAACGAGATTTTAAGATTAACCGCAAGTAGTTTCCTAGGGAAAATATATTAGGGGTAAATTGAACGATTACAAATATGAAAGCAGTTGTTTATGACAAGTATGCTCCAAATGACGATTACAAATCAATCCTAAGCGTAAAAGAAATACCTGATCCAAAACCAAAGCCAAACGAAGTTGTTTTCAATGTCAAGGCAGCAGCCTTAAACTATAATGATATCTGGGGAATGAGAGGACAACCAGTTCCAGTACCATTACCCCACGTCTCAGGTTCTGATGCTGCAGGCGAAGTTATTGCAATAGGTGAAGATGTTACAAATTTCAAAGTTGGTGACAGAGTTGTTTCACACTCAAACATGTCATGTAGAGTATGTGATGCATGTACTGACGGACGTGAATATGATTGTACAAAACGAACTATCTGGGGATTTCAAACAGGACCTACCTGGGGTGCATTCTCAGAAATTACACACTTGCCTGAAGTTAATGTTGCAAAAATTCCGGATGGAGTTAGCTTTGATGAAGCTGCAGCAGCTTCCATGACAATACTTACCTCATGGCACATGCTTGTAGGAAGAGCAAGAATTCGTCCTGGTCAAACTGTCCTTATCATGGGCGGAGGTTCTGGTGTTGGAAGCTTTGGAATTCAGATTGCAAAACTATACAACTGTAATGTCATTGCTACTGGAAGTCCAGACAAGTTAGGCAAATTAAAAGAACTTGGAGCAGATTTTGCTGTTGATCATAGAAAACCAGATTGGAGTAAAGAAGTACGACAAATTGCCAAGCCACTTGGCGGTATTGATATCTCATTTGATCACATAGGTCAAACCCACTGGAATGATCAACTTACTTTGTTAAAGTATGGTGGAACATTGGTAACATGTGGAGCAACCACAGGATATGACGCAAAGACAGACTTGAGACATATCTTCTTCAAAGGAACAAATATTCTTGGTTCAACACAAGGAACAAAAGCAGAACTAGATCAAGGATTGTACTGGATGGGTAAAAAGAAAATTAAAGCTACAATAGA
>JBOGQV010000144.1:0-3401 GCA_050749145.1 Nitrosotalea sp.
GGAGAGCACTCGGCTGAAGACCGAGCTGTCGCATGTTCAAGTCTTGCCGGCGGCACCTTTTAGTTCTGATAATTTTGGTAAAACTGAGATATTATTTTTGATATTCTGTGCCTGAAAAGCTCTGAATTATTTCACTTGACAGTTTTCTCTTTATTTTTTCGGTATTGCCTCAATGTCAGTACATTTGTCGCAAGTAATAATGCCTGCAAAACATAGCCTCCCACAATTAGTACAATCGCATTATAAAACGGATGCAATGTAGACATGATTTCCAAATGTTTTGGAGATATGGTATTTCCAGTAATTACTATGCAGGCAATAATGAAATTTGGAATGTATGCATACTTGAAATTTTTTAATGAAATGATTGTCAATACTATAAACGATGATTCTAATGCAATGGCTTGAACGAAAAATTTTGGATCTCCTAGCGGGATTCCAAAAGCACCTACTATGCAAATAGATGCAAGAACTGAAACTAGATATCTTTGAGGGTTTTTCAATTTGGTTTCAAATTCTATATGACAATTAATAAAATTAATTATTCTAGTAGAAATTCAAAACATGTCTTAAATAGGGTATTTTTCAAAGATGTATCAGACACAAAATGAGCTTAGAATCTAATGGCGTATCAAATTATTGCAAAAAAATACTGGCGCTTGATCCAAAGATTAGGTTTGCAGGCAAGATTGTAGATGAAGAACTAGTGTCTACTGCAAGAAAAGATGGTGTAGTGCCATTGCTTGACAAGGATCTTGCTGCATTGGCTCACCATCAGGTTTCTGTAAAGGCAATGATGGATAAAATGTTCACTGACAAGCTTGGAAATACGGATTGGATAGTGGAATCAAAAGGTAAAGTAAAACTATTGACCATATTCCAAAAAGATGGAATACTTATCCTCTCAACAGAACCAACATCTGACCATCATTCCATAATTGAAAGAATAAAGAATCTCAAGTAGATTATAATTTTAACGACAGATACGAAGATCGCTTTTTTATCTTGAAATTGAGCCGAAATTATTTACTAGTGGAATAATAAGACAAGTTTAAAAGGACGATGCTACTTGTTGGATAATCGTCTTATGACAAAGGACAAGAAAAAAGAAGCCAAAAAGCCTGCAAAGAAAGTGGCTCCAAAAAAGGAAACTTCTAAAAAAGAAGTGACAAAAAAGGAAGCCCCCAAGGCCAAAGCAAAAGAGAAGACCAAACTCAAAGAGGATATCGTTCAGGAAGATGACGGAATAATCGTTGTCGAGGATGATACAGGTCTTGACAAGGAAGCAGAGCTAGAGGCAAGAAAAGCATACTTGGAAGAAGCACGTTCACAAGAAGCAAGCGACGATTAGATTTCTACCAATCCTTCTTGATCAAAAAGACTTATCCGTGATTGTACCCTTTGTAGGTATAATGAGATCTCTCTGTCTGATTACTGTAAAACCTGGCAAAGTTGATCCTGTAATTGCTTCTCTGAAAAAAGCAAGAAAGATAATCAAAGAAATAATGGTTGTAACAGGAAGAGCAGATATTGCAGTTGTTTTACAAGGAACGATTGACGAAATCAACAACATTGTGATTGATTTCAAAAAGATCAAAGAAATTGTTTCAACAGAGACTCTGATTGAAGTGGAGGTGGATATGGGTTGGTCAAAGCCGTAGTACTGGTAAAATCTCCAAAAAAACTCATAGCTGCACGACTACGTATGGTAAAATCAGTCTATGATTCATTTGCTGTAAGCGGCCAGTTTGATGCAATTGCGCTCATAGAGGTCAAGGAATTATCATCGATAAAAGATGTTACAACCGAGATTCAAAACATAAAAGGTGTCGAGCGAACTGAGACACTAGTTCAAGTAGTCTAGTCTTACCATAATCTTTTAACACTGCGAGCGTCTACTGTATGCATGAATATCAGACACCTTGGAAGCGTCATTCTTGCGGTCTCTGACCTGGAGAAATCTCTAAAGTTTTATCATGAAGTGATTGGATTGCCAATCAAAAACAGTAGAGAAAATTGGGTAGAGTTGGCAAAAGAAGGCGCCACTGTCATACTGCATCCTGCAAGCAAACCCATCAACACTGGAACCTCAATTGAAAACGGCATAGTTGTAGGATTGGTTGTAGGCGATATAGAGTCTGCAGTAAAAGAACTCAAATCAAAAAATGTCACAGTATACCGAGACGTTGTGTCTCACAAGGCAGGCAAAAACTGTATTGTGCTGGACCCTGACAAGTACATGGTGTCATTATTTGAGCCTCTGTATGATGATGGTGCAAAACAAGCTCGTGGTTTCCACGGATTTGCTCCACTCTAAATAATTTTTTTAATTTTTGCAATTATTTGATTTACAGCATCTGGTGTTGCAGATTTGTTAACTGAAATGTAATAGATTCCTTCTTTTCTTTGGAATATGACAAGAGTCACTTTGTTATGATTGATTATGGCACTGTCCATGTTTCCAAGTGCAGAGCTTGCCTTGTTTCGCATTGCAAGCATTGTTGAAACCAAAAAGAATTCATTTCTTGCAGGCTCGTCTGATAATAACGTGGCAAGCCCTGGTCTGAATACTCCAGTCAAGGTTCGTCCGTATTCATTTACAAGTCCTACATATCTAATTGATTTTGACAATTCCAAAATGTTTTGACACTTTTTTCTATGTTGTGTTATTTGTTCAGTCCATTTTTGACTGGGTGTCTTTTGCACAATTATGGTAGATAGTTCAGGCTTTATAAAAGTTGGAAACTACTTTTTCTTTTCTTTGCCCAGATCAGATTTCAAGGCCAGGTTTTCTTTTCGCAATCTTTCATTTTCTTCAGCTAACGAGTCAACCGGATTCATTGTTGCATGCATTGGATGTCCTGGCATGAATCCATTTGGTGTCATGTTAAACAAGCCTGCTGCATATCTTTGAAACATTGTATGATGACTAGAAAGTTTGCTCATCATCATGTCGGCATCTTGGACTATGCGATCCTTGACCATTCCAGCACTTGCTATTCCCTGTGGTGGATTTGCGCGTGGTGGTAGTCTTGGAAATGCAAATGGTGAATTTAGCATATCCATTGGATGGCCAAAAGCTTCCATCATTTTTCGTACGTCATAAGGCCACATGAGTGAAATTTCTGCTTGCCTCTATTTCATGTTTACTCACGAAATTACGCGTTAGATATAGGAAAGTGTCAAGTGCTAGTCATTTTTTATCAAATTCTGTCGATCGCTGATCCTTATAGAATGGCCTGATCGACATCATTTTGATGTCAAAAACAATATCAATGAACTGTATAAAATGTAAAAAAAGTATTGGTTCTACAGATTTATACAAAATTGTAATGTATATTGTTGATCAAAAGTTTACAGATCATCACTATGAACATGTAGAATGTCCTGACAAATTCACT
>JBOGQV010000145.1:0-3293 GCA_050749145.1 Nitrosotalea sp.
ATTTTTAATTCTAACTTTAAGACTCCTGGTCATGTTCCATTGCTTATTGCCTCTGAAGGATTACTATCAAATAGATTGGGACATACTGAAATGTCTATTTACCTAATGAAACTTGCAGGACTTTCACCAGTTACAGCGATTTGTGAAATGCTTGATTCTCAAACATATGCTGCATTGTCTACAGAAAAGGCAAAAAAATACGCCAAAGATAATGTTATACCATATTTTGATGGTACCGAACTTGTTAAACTTGCTAAGGAGAATTAATTTTGAATATAGCCATTGTTGTTGCAGAGTTTAATAGCGAAATTACTTCTAAAATGCTTGATCTAGCTATAGAGAAAGCAAAGGTGCTTAAGATGAATGTAAAATACACTAGTAAAGTACCAGGCGTATTTGATATGCCTCTCTTAATTGATATTTTATTACAAAAAAAAGATGTTGATGCTGTAGTAACTCTTGGAGCAGTAATCAAAGGACAAACAAAACATGACGAACTCATTTCACATGTAACTGCAAAAGCATTAGCAGATCTCTCAATAAAACATCAAAAACCAGTAACGTTGGGAATAACAGGACCTGGAATGAGTGATAGACAAGCACATCAAAGAATACGACCTGTAGCTGAGAGAGCTATTGAGGCTGCAAAGAAATTATCTGAAGAGCTGGAAAAAATTAGAAAATGATTCAACTGACTATAATCAAGATTACTGGTTATGGACCATGGACTCTTACTTTGGGTAGTGATAGAGAGCATAGACTTCAAATGCTTCAAGCATCATTATACAAAGAGGTACAAAATTTATTCTCACAAAAAAATTGTCTTGCATTTCCTAATCGATTTGATGAAATCTTTGTAATAAGTAATGGTCTTTCCACTGACGATCATGTGGAAATTCAGAAACAACTGGTAAAATCTTTTGAATTAAGTTTATCCATGTCTATTGGGCAAGGAAATACTCCATTTGAAGCAAGTTCAAATGCTGATAAGGCAAGAAGATCTAACACAAGTCTAAACAAGGATCATAATGTCTTTGGATTACCGTTGAAAAAAGAGACAGATTTAGTCCAGATTGTTCATATGGATGTGGATGGTTCTACTTCAGTCTCTGCCAAAAAATCACCTTATGAAGTATCTTCTCTTATTATAAAATTATATTCTGAAATGTCAGAATTTTTCCTTCAGAGAAACTCACTTGCATTTTTCATGGGTGGAGATAACTTTATGATAATAAGCTCTGGTTTTGACAAGGATGAAATAACAAAGTTTCTTGAAATTATAAAACAAAAATATGATATTTCCTTTAACTGTGGAATTGGAACAGCAAAAACAGGAAGGGATGCTGCAAAATTGGCCACCCTATCACTAGATAAGATTCGTGAACTTAGAGACTCTGGAAAGAAAGATACACGAATACTTGAGACAACATGCTGATAAAAAATATCAGTCTTTTTCATGGACCCGAGCTAGATTATGTTCAAAATACACGTGTAAGAATTTCTGGAAAGTATATTGGACAAATAGGGACAAAACTTTTGCCTCTCAAAGGTGAAACAGTGCTTGATGGACAGGGGCTATTGATGATGCCTGGACTAATTAATTCACATACACACATTGGGGATTCTATTGCAAAAGACATAGGAATAGATTCGAATGTTGAGGAAAAGATACACCCAGTTAGTGGATTTAAACAAAAGATTCTCAAAAATTCTGATAAATCGCATCTAACAAGCTTTATCAGAAATTCATGTATTTCTATGATTAAAAAAGGAATAACATCCTTCATTGATTTTCGAGAAGGAGGTATTGAAGGAATTAATCTGTTAAAAAATGCTACATTAGGTATTTCAATAAGGCCAGTTATTTTGGGAAGAATTGAATATTATCAAGACTCTAGTTCTATCAAAAATAACATATCTATTCCACAATCCCATAAATTAGATCTTCAAAATCTTCTAGTGCATTGTGACGGAGTTGGTATCAGCGGTCCCAATGAATTTAGTGATTTGGCGTTACAATATTTTGCAAAGACAAAAAATATTCGTGCTATACATTCGGCCGAAACTGATGAAAGTAACAAGATATCGAAAAAAATATCTGGAAAAACCGAAACTCAGCGAGCTCTGATTGCAAAACCTAATTTCTTGGTTCATATGACTTATGCTTCACGAAAAGATCTTGTGATGACAACCAAAAATAAAACAAGTATTGTTGTTTGTCCGAGAGCAAATGGATCTCTTGCAGAAGGTATTCCTGATGTAGATCTCATGCTTGATGCTGGTTGTAATGTGGCAATTGGAACTGATAATGTGATGATAAACTCTCCTGATATGTTTAGGGAAATGGACTATCTTTGGAAAGTTTCTATGGGCATTAAGAAAAAAAGACTATTACCAAAAGACATACTCAAAATGGCTACCACCAATGCCTCTAATCTTTTGGGCGGTAAAGTAGGAATTGTTCAAAATGACAAAATCGCAGATTGTATATTCATTGAAAAACACTCAATTGATCTAGAGCCTATGCATAATCCACATGCTTCGGTAGTACAACGAGCTTCAGAAAATACAATAAAAGCAGTAATGTATGAAGGAAAAATAGTACATGGGAAAATCTAGACCGTACGTAATACTTAATGCTGCCATTAGCATTGATGGAAAAATAGCTACTCGTACAGGAAAATCTAATCTATCATCTAGGAAAGATCTGGTGCGAGTCCATACCCTTAGAAAAAGTGTTGATGCTGTACTAGTAGGAAAAAATACTGTAAATGTTGACGATCCATTACTTACTGTTCGTTATGTCAAAGGAAAAAATCCAATTCGTATTATTCTTGATTCGAAGGGTAGTTTATCTATAAAATCAAATGTGGTCAAAACTGCAAAAAAAACTCCTACAATATTAGTTGTATCTGAAAACTCTTCCAAGAACGTTGAAAAATTTACTGCAAAAGGAGTTCAAGTAATTAGATGTGGAAAGAAAAAAATCGATATAAAAAAATTATTGAAAATCCTTGGAAAAAAAGGAATTAAAAAAATTGTTGTTGAAGGTGGAGGCACAACCAACTGGTATTTTTTCAAGGAAAAACTGGTAGATGAAATTATAATAACTGTTACACCCTATGTCCTAGGCGGAAGTGTTGCAATTTCTCTAGTTGAAGGCATTGGTTTTGCAAAGATATCTAATTCGTTTAAATTGAAAAAGATTGAGAAAATACAAAATGAACTAGTTTTGCACTATATGTCTTAGTGTTTCAGATCGTCACGTAGCTGATCTATTTTTACCTGTAATG
>JBOGQV010000146.1:0-5460 GCA_050749145.1 Nitrosotalea sp.
GTTCTATTGAAAAATACATGTTCTCAAGTGCATCAACGCCGCCGTCTGAAAATAGTTCATGGCCTATCTCTTTGATTCTATCTTCCTTGGTGCCATAATCTGAAGCATCTGGATTTTGAATACAGTAAGTTAAGAGATCGTACAATTCCTCTTCAAGGTATGCATCCAACTCAATCTTGAAACTGTATTTACAGTATAAAAGTTCTTGACTGTGTGACCAAGTTTCTTCTTGGGGTATCTTTTTTGGTTTCCTGCCGATCAGGGTTTGTCATTATGAACCCAAGATTCCAAAGGTATAACAAGACATACCTACCAAGTATATTCATAGCCCAAAATTCTGTTCAACTAAAAATATTGGAAGCGTATACCAGAGACGTAGGCCGGGGTGTAACACGCATTGATTACGAGTCAATGGATGCACTTGGGGCATCAACTGGTGACATTCTAGAAATTACCGGAAAGAGACGATCTGTAGCACGATGTCTTCCATTATATCCATCCGATGAAGGAAAGGGAATTATCAGAGTAGATGGGCTGGGCAGAAATAACACTGGTGTAGGAATTGGAGATACTGTTACTGTACGAAAGATAAAGACTGTGCCTGCAGAAAAAGTCATAGTTGCTCCGCTTGACTCCATACCTCCGATTGATGAAAGATATCTTACAGATTCTCTAGAAAACATTCCTCTTGTGAAAGGCGATAACATCATGGTGCCATACTTTGGTGGTAGATTGACATTCCAAGTGATTGGAATAACTCCTGCATCTGATGCAGTGCTTGTAACTCCAAAAACAGAATTCCATATTGCTGAAAAAGGTGAAAGCTTGCGTGGCGTACCTCAAGTGTCATATGAAGACATTGGAGGAATGTCTGACGAGATAAGAAAAGTCAGAGAAATGATTGAGCTACCAATGCGACACCCAGAAATATTTGAAAAACTAGGAGTTGAAGCACCAAAAGGTGTTTTGTTGTATGGTGTACCAGGAACTGGAAAGACACTACTTGCAAAAGCAGTTGCAAATGAAACTAATGCGCACTTTATCAGTATATCAGGTCCTGAGATAATGAGCAAGTTCTATGGAGAAAGTGAGGCAAGACTGCGTGAGATATTCAAAGAGGCAAAAGAAAAAGCTCCATCAATTATCTTTGTAGATGAAATTGACTCTATTGCACCAAAAAGAGAAGAGGTAACTGGAGAAGTAGAACGTAGAGTTGTTTCACAAATGTTGTCGTTAATGGACGGTCTTGAGGGAAGAGGAAAGGTAATTGTCATTGCTGCAACCAACAGACCAAATGCACTAGACCCAGCTCTTAGGCGACCTGGTAGATTTGACAGAGAAATTGAGATCAAAGTTCCTGACAAAAAGGGAAGACTGGAAATTTTGCTCATCCACACAAGAAACATGCCACTACACGAAGATATCAACTTGGAAAAAATTTCAGGTTCTAGCCATGGATATGTAGGAGCTGACTTGGAATATCTCTGCAAAGAAGCTGCAATGAAATGTCTACGAAGATTATTACCTGAAATTAATTTGTCTGATGAAAAAATTCCTCCAGAGACTTTGGATAAACTAATTGTAAATGCTGAAGATTATCAACTTGCATTTCGTGATGTCACACCAGCTGGAATGCGTGAAGTATACATTGAAACACCTGATATACATTGGAACGAGATTGGAGGGCTTGAAAATGTCAAGCGTGAGCTCCAAGAAGCAGTAGAATGGCCAATGAAATATCCTGGACTATATGCTCAGCTTGGATATAGAATGCCACGAGGCATCTTGTTGCATGGACCAAGCGGAACTGGAAAGACACTTCTTGCAAAAGCGGTTGCAACAGAAAGTGAGGCAAACTTCATCTCTGTGAAAGGTCCTGAATTGCTATCAAAATGGATAGGAGAATCAGAGCGAGGAATAAGGGAGATATTCAGACGAGCAAGACAGTCATCACCATGTGTCATATTTTTCGACGAGGTTGATTCCATTGCACCAGTTAGAGGAATGGGAGAGAGTGCAACCACTGAAAAAGTTGTCAGCCAGTTACTAACTGAAATGGACGGAATCACATCCCTGAACGGCGTAGTGGTAATTGCTGCTACAAACAGGGCAGACATGATTGATTCTGCCTTGCTCCGACCTGGTAGATTTGACAAAATCATTGTAGTTCCAATCCCAGACAAGGCGGGAAGATTGAAGATATTGGAGATTAGCTCACAAAACATTCCAATCGAAAAAGAGATGGGAACTCCAAATGGACTAAACCAGGACTTTGTTGACCTTGCAAAGATTGCTGAAATGACTGATGGCATGAGCGGTGCAGATGTTGCAGCAATTGCAAATACTGCGGCATCGATTGTTCTGCATAACTTTGTTGACAAGTATCCTGATCCAAAAGAGGCAGAAAAACAAGTAGAGATGGCAAAAGTAAAGATGAAAGACTTTGAAGAAGCAGTAAAGAAAGTCAAGATCCAAAAGGAACTAAAGATTGGACAAAAGGTAGCAATATCTCACT
This sequence comes from Nitrosotalea sp., assembly GCA_050749145.1. GTDB lineage: Archaea > Thermoproteota > Nitrososphaeria > Nitrososphaerales > Nitrosopumilaceae > Nitrosotalea. The sequence continues at coordinate 2,516 of JBOGQV010000146.1, forward strand.
TTAGGTAATTTTTCTAAAAAATATTTTTAAAATTTTTATTGTCTATATAAAAAATATTTTTCAATAAACACTTTATATCAAAATAAAAAAATATAAAATAAAATTTATTTTTTTACAAATTTGTTTGTGTTACATCAACTAACTTTGTTACTGCACAAAGTGCCACAATTCTTTATATGCACTTTCAAGTAATACGGGCATGAATACCAACGACCTGATAAAGAATAAAGGTCTGCTTGCAATAATTCTTGGAATAGCAGTAATTGCTACAGCCGGAGGATTATCAGCAGTGTATGCAGATACTGGTTCTAATCAAACACAGATTCAGAAACCGACAATCCAAGGTACTATTACTTTGGATAAAGACAGCCTCTCAAAGGTAACTGTAACTCTTGGCTCTGCAGCAGATACTGCAGCGGCAGCACCAGGAATAACCAATGGTAAGGTCATTGGTGGAAACCTGATTGGAATGCAAGGGTTCCTTGTATACAGTTTCACAGTAATTGATGACAAGAACACATCATATTCTGTGATCGTTGATCCAACAAACAATACTATCTTGTATCAATCACAAGGCCACGAAATGAAATTTGGCGGCTTTGGAATGATGGGTCAAGGTGGAATGTCAATGGGACACGGTCAAATGAAAGGTGGTTTCAATCACGGTGGACAGGGCCTGCACAAGCATACTCCATCCAACGGAACTGCATCATCTTCTGGAACCCAATAATTCCAAAAGATCTTTTTTCCTTTTTTATTTATTATATGAATTAGAATTTTGAAGATCAAAATTCCTTGTGATTTGGTTTAGAAGTATATTTGGTAATTGACTAGTTTTAGGATTCTAGTTTTGTTTTTTTGTCAGGTACTTTAATGTCCAAGAGTTCGCGCAAGCCCTTGTACCTGTTTCGGATGGTTACTTCGGTAACTCCAGCTGCTATTGCTATCACTTTTTGTGTTGTACTGTCGCCATGTATTACACATGACAGGTAAAGTGCTGCTGCTGCAAGGCCCATTGGATCTTTTCCAGCGGAGATCTCTTGCTCGTTTGCCTTTTCTAAAATCTTGAGCGCCTCTCGTTTTACTTTTTCACTAAGGCCTGATTCGCTTGCAATTCTTGACATGCACTTTATTGGATCAAGTACTGGCATTGTCATGTCAAGCTCTTGTAATAACAATCTGTAACATCTTGAGACGTCTTTCTTTTTCACATTGATTCTTCTTGCAACCTCGTTTAGTGTTCTAGGTGTGCCAGTCTCTCTACATGATAAATATAATGCAGCTGCAATCAATCCTGGAATTGATCTGCCTTTTGCCAATCCTTTCTCTAGTGCTTTTCTGTAAATGTATGCAGTCTTTTCAACTACTGCATCTGATAATGCAAGTTTGTCCTTTAATCTGCTAAGCTCACTGAAGGCCTGTCTACAATTTCTTTCAGTTGCTTCATGGACCTGACTTCTATTGTCCCATGTTCTAAGACGGGTGATTGTATTTTTCATTGAAGCTGATAGGGGCTTTCCAGTTGAATCCTTGTTTGCTTGACCAATTACTGTTGCAAGTCCCATGTCATGCATTGCAAGAGATGTTGGGATGCCGGTTCTTGCCCTGTCTTCGAACTGTTCTTTTGAAAATGACTGTCTTTCAGGGCCCAAATCATTTACAATCTCATTTACCACAAATCCACATCCTCCACAGAATCGTTCACCAGTTGTGCCGTCTGTTAGCATCTTTGCCTTCCCACATCTGGCACATCGTGCTTCCAATGCTGTAGAACTATGCGTTACCATGAATAACACACCTATCCAGTTGTCATTCAATAATAACCCAACTATTGTACAATAAAATTTGTACAAACGTGCTATTGGTCTCTTGAACTCTATCTAGGCATACAGAAATTCTGATGGAACAAGCCATGTTTCTTGATAGTCCAAGTTCTTATCCACTAGGAGTACTCCAAGCTTGTATTTTTTTGCCATGTCTATGAGAAAATCCGAAAGTGTACCTTTTTGCAAAATAGTAGGTAGCTCAAGAATATCTGTTGCCAACAGGACCCTGGTACTTGGAATCTCTTTTTTTACGCCAAAGACCTCCTTTTGAATCTCTAGTATTCCCTGTCTTGTAATTTCTGGTTGAATCAGAACCACTACTGCTCGTTTTTCTTTTCTTGCAACAAGATCAAATCTGTACTGTGGATCAAAATCTGAATATGCTGAATCCTGTTTTACATGCCACTGCATATCCATCAAATAATCTGACACTATGTCCTGAATCATGCCTACCTCCATCAGGTCTCTTGTCATCTCGACTCTTTTATGTGCCCTGAGTAATGATTTGAAATATTGGTCAATTAGCTGCTTGGAATACTTTGATATTTTATCCTTCATGAAAATTGAATTGAGCAAAAGCTTGTTTTCCTGATACGTACTAAATGGGTCAAAGTCCTTGTCTTCCATCGAAGACTAGACATTTTTCCTACTAAATAATCGCTTACCATCTGTGTTTTCATACTCGTAAAATATTGAGATCTGATGAAATACTGAAGAAAGTATTAATCATAAAAGGCCAAATGACTAGTGTGGACTTTATCCAAAAGAGCGATCCCGATGTCTCAAAACCTCTGTTAATTGCAGCAATGCAAGACATGGGAGATGTTGGAAGCATTGTCATTGATTTTATCAATTCAAGTCTTGATACTACGGTATTTCGAGAAGTAGAACCGTCATACCCTGCATATGTTATTGATAATGGTGGGTACATTGACATCCCAGAAGAAAAATGGGACTATCGATATGCAAAAGATATCATCGTATTTGGTGGAGGATCTGGCCAGCCATCTTCTACTGAAGAGCTAAACGTATTGTGCCAAGATGTCATTGATGTTGCAAAAAAACACTCGACAAGATTCATCTATACACTTGGAGGATTTCACACAAAAAATCCAATCG
>JBOGQV010000147.1:0-5333 GCA_050749145.1 Nitrosotalea sp.
CTGATGCAGAGTGTGTTGCCTTGACATCATTTGTTAGTATTTCAAGTCCTGGTATAGAATCGGATTTTGCTCCCTTGTCCAATAAGATAGAGTGTCCTGAGAGATAGGATTCTGCATGGTGTGCATCTTTTTCAATTCTTATCATTCCTTTGAAGAGAGACTTGGCTGTATCTTTGAGAACAGATTTTTCTAAAACTCTACCAATGGTAGAAGGTGCGTTATGGATTAGATTAGAAGCAAGATCATATGACTGGTTTTTGTTTCCAAATACTACTTCGGTGTCTTGTGCAGTTGCACCTTGACCGTTAAGGAAATTATCTACCTTGTATCTTGAGAGATGAGAGCCAAACAATCCAAGATACCAGTTCATTCGTCCATCACGCTCTATTCTTGCTACTCTAGAAGAGAAATTGACTGCAGTCTCATCCATTGCCTGTAGTGTAACCAAGTCAAATTGACTGTTTGGACTAATTGAAGCATCTAGCAGTTCAAGATATGCTTGCTGCCTTGTTGCTTGAGGAGCATAGATTTCTTGTACAATAGAGGCCTTGCTACTCTCCTCTACTACTAGAATATTGCGTGAAATTACTGAAGTATTATCTAATGAAAGCGATGACACTACATGGATTGTTTTTTCTAAAATGAGATTTCGTGGAATGTAGATGAAAATTCCAGAATTAAAGAAAGCGTTGTTTAGTGCAATGTACTTGTCTCTCTTTGAATCAGTCTGTTCAAATGATTTTTTTATCTTGTCACCGTGATTTTTGATTGCATCTTGAATTGAGCATATCACAAGACCCTTTTCTTTTAGATCAGATGGAATGTTGATTTGCTGAATGTTTGTACCAATCTGAACTATACTAGGATTGTCACCAATTTCTAATAATCTATCTTTTACAAAATCTGGAATTGTACTATCAGAGCTCAGAGAGAAGGTAATTTGTTCCGGGTCCATCTTGTTTGCATCACTGTACTTGTTGTAAAGTGGAGATACCTCTGGAGGAAGTTGTTGGTAAATTACAAAGGCATTATTTCTATATTCGCTTAACCATGCAGGATCATTATTTGCTTCAGAGATCTCGTTTATGTGGCTAGAGTCAAGTTTAGAGAGAACAAAAGATGACATGTTACATCACAATTGGTACAATCGGCACTAGCCGACTGAGCCGTCCATTTCCATTTTAATTAGTCTGTTGAGCTCTACTGCATATTCCATTGGGAGCTCTTTTGTAAATGGTTCAATGAATCCGTTTACAATAAGTGTTAATGCTTCTTCCTCAGTGAATCCTCTTGTCATAAGATAGAAGATTTGTTCATCACCGATTTTACCTACAGTTGCTTCGTGTGTAACTGTTGCATCTTCTTGGTTGATTTCCATGTATGGATAAGTGTCAGTCTTTGATATGTCATCTAATAGCAAAGCATCACATCTAACTGAAGCCTTGACATCAGTTGCACCTTTTGCAACATGTAAGAGACCTCGGTATGTTGTTCTACCATTACTTTTGCTAACTGATTTTGATGTTGTTCTTGATGTGGTGTGTGGGGCAAGGTGAACCATTTTTGCACCGGTGTCTTGATGTTGGTTCTTGCCAGCAAATGCGATGGAAAGTGTTTCACCGTGTGCACGCGGTCCCATTAGATAAATTCCAGGATATTTCATTGTGAGTTTGCTTCCAATGTTTCCGTCAATCCATTCGACTCGTGCGCCTTCATATGCATATGCTCTCTTTGTAACTAGATTGTATACGTCGTTACTCCAATTCTGGATAGTTGTGTATCGTAACTTTGCACCCTTCATTGCAATCAATTCTACAACTGCAGAGTGTAGAGATTCTGAAGAATACACTGGTGCTGTACATCCTTCGATGTAATGTACTTCTGCACCTTCATCTGCAATGATTAGAGTTCGTTCAAACTGACCAATGTTTTCTTTATTGATTCTAAAGTATGCTTGCAATGGTAGATCCACCTTGACTCCTTTTGGAACATAGATGAATGATCCTCCACTCCATACAGCGCTGTTAAGTGCTGCAAACTTGTTATCCTCTGGTGGAATTACTTTACCAAAATATTTCTTGAAAACTTCCGGATGTTCTTTTAGAGCAGTATCAGTATCCAAGAATAGTACACCTTGTTCTGCAAGATCTTTTCTTAGGCTATGATATACAACCTCTGATTCGTATTGTGCACCGACACCTGCCAAGAATTTCTTTTCTGCTTCAGGAATTCCTAGTTTGTCAAATGTTGCTTTTACTTCAGCTGGAACATTATCCCAATCCTTTTCTGTTTTTTCTGAAGCTTTTGCATAATAGTAAATATTGTTAAAATCAATTTGGCTAAGAGAACCTCCCCAATTTGGCATTGGTTTTTTCATAAAGATGTCGTATGAGCGGAGTCTAAAGTCTAGCATCCATTGCGGTTCATCTTTCATTCTGCTAATTTCTTCGACTACTTCTCTTGACAGACCCTTTTTACTGGTGTATACATACATCTCAGTAGAATCTTTGAAATCGTATTTGCTGTAATCCATATTGAGATTTTCAGAAGTCATATACATGACATAACCCCGTTATGTTATAAAAAAGTTACACCCCACTTCACACACGTACAGCGGAGTAGGCCAAGCTAAATGAGATCAAATTCAAAAATTTAAGAAAAAACAATTAGGTCTAGCTAAGAAAACTCATTCTAAGAATTTAGAATGAGCTGTTTAGCTCCAAACTTTTTCTTGGAAAGTCCATTTTTTGTTTAGTAAAAAGTTTCCTACAGATGCAATTGCAACTGCCAAGAATAATGCAATTGAATAGTTCACATGTCTTAGCTCAACTAGACCGTATACCATAAGCAGTTGGAAGACTGCACCTATCCCACTAAAACCAAGGAAGAGTCCATACTGCATAAGAGTTCGCCTTGGATCAAATTTCCTGTCCTCAAATGTCCAGATTTTATTTAGTATAAAGTTAGAGCTCATTGAAAATACAATTCCAATCATTGTGGCATAGATGTACCAAAGATTAGAAAGCACAGCTCCAAACAAGAAAGATACAAAATAGTTTACAAGTAAACCTGATGCACCAACAGTGTAGAACCTTCCAGCCTTTGACAAGAAATGAACAGATGTACGCCTCTCACTTGCCTGGACTGACTTGCCATATCGATATAGTTTCCATATCGATTGCAGGTAACCAACACCTACAGAGAGATCAAGTTTGCTTGAGCCTGCTGTACGGTTAATGAAAGTGTAAGGAATTTCTTTGACTTTGGCACCCTTGGCTTTTACAAGAATTTCAAGTAGTATCTTGTATCCAATTGCGTCAAATTTTATATTATTTACAATGTGGCGCTTGAATGCAAAAAATCCTGACATTGGGTCTTTAATTTTTATTCCAAGCCCGTGTTGTGCAATTTTTGTCGCGCCTTTACTGATCAATTTTCTTTTAAACGGCCAGCCTGAGACGCCTCCGCCTTTTACATATCTTGATGCCACGACAATATCACAATCAGAACTTTGTAATTCTTCAACCATTTGTGGTATGGTTTGAGGCGGATGAGACATGTCACTGTCCATTACAACCACAGCATCGCCTTTGGCTCGCTCTATACCTGTTACAATTGCAGAGCTTAAGCCCCGTTTATTTTCACGGCGTATTATTTGGATAGAGTATCCAGAGTTTGTAGAACTTTTTGCATACTCTTCAACAGTCTGGCTTGTCCCATCTGGAGAATTGTCATCTACTACAATAATTTCGGCATTCATTTCTCGTGTTAGTGCAGCACGTAATGAATCAAGTATTTTTACAATGTTTTTTGATTCGTTATATGTAGGAATTACTATAGAAAGAGAACGTGTCCTAGTTAACATCTCATTTGGAATTGAGCTCAAGTCGTTTTCTGTCATTTCTGATTATATGCCATTATTAAAATTGCTTACTTTGCAAAGTAATTTTTTATTGCTTCTACGGCACCCTGTACTGTATGTACATCGGCAGTAAGCGGCTTTACTCCGAATTTTTTGAGTTCATCGGCAGTAAAAGGACCTATAGCAATAGACGTAGTTTTTCCAAGATGGCTCTTCAGGGTTTTCTCATCCACATCAGACAACATTATATCAAAAAATGCTCTCACCGATGAAGCACTAGTGAATATGATTCCATCCACTTTATTTTGTGAGAAAAGTTTCTTAAATTCAGTCCAATAGGATAAAGCACTTGAAGACTTGACGTCATACAAGTATACTTCCTTTACTTTGAGTCCGATTTTTTTTAGCAACTGTGCAAGAAATGGAGTAGATGCACCACTTCGTGGGACAATTACTTTTTTTCCTTCAGCATTAAGAAGTGTAAAGACCTCGCCTACTCCAACTGATGAAAACCTCTCTGGAACATGTGATACCCTGATGCCTTCAGACTCAAGTGCAGTTTTTGTTTTCGGCCCCACTGCAATTACCGTAGTATTTGCAACAGCAAGCTGGAGTTTTTCATACTTTGAAATCTTTTTTGCAGTCTCAAACAATAGTTTGACTGCCTTTGAGCTCATAAATACAGAATAATCTGGATCGTCTTTTTTTACTGCATCAAGAAATTCATCAACCATTTCTTTTCCTTTGCTTACAAGTTCGATTGTTGGCAAAGAGATTGCTTTAGCTTTTGCATTAGATACTAGTCTAGTAAATTCTTCTGAATCTTCTTTTGAACGTGTAATTGCTACAACTTTTCCTTTCATTGTCATCTCCACCCTATTTTATCAGAAAGATTTACCACTTTACCCACTATAACTATGGACGGAGGCCTGATCTTGGCTTCGGTGACTTTTTTTGATATGTTGGACAAAGTACCCTTTATCATCCGGTGTTCATCCGTTGTTCCGTTTTGAATGACTGCAACAGGAGTATTCTTGCTCAATCCTCCACTGATTAATTTTTTTGATATGATTTCAAGCCTTGAGAGTCCCATCATTATTACTATGGTATCTACTGATTTTGCAAGTTTTTTCCATTCAACTACGCCTTCGGATTTTTTTGCATCTTCGTGACCTGTTACAAATACTACAGATGAAGCATATTCTCGATGTGTAAGAGGAATTCCAGAATATGCTGCAGAACCCATTCCAGATGTGATGCCAGGAATTATTTCGTATCTTACTTTGTGTTTTTTGAGAAACTCTGCCTCTTCTCCACCTCTTCCAAAGATGAAAGGATCTCCGCCTTTTAGTCGTACAACAGTTTTATTTTTTTTCGCAAATTTTACCATTAGATCATTTGTAGTATCCTGATGTTTGTAATCATCACCAACATCTCTGCCGACATACATTTTTTCAGCCCTCTTTGGAAT
>JBOGQV010000148.1:0-2107 GCA_050749145.1 Nitrosotalea sp.
GGAAGGCATTACTGTTACAGCTTTCCACCAAACCCACGCCGGTCGATCCCTGATAGAACACCTTCAGCAGACTGGTTGGGCTGATCTTGTATTCCACTGTGAAGTTCCAATTCATCACGTAGCCGGGATGCAGCGTGGGGTCGAGCCAGCCGATGTTTCGCGAACTGTAGTTGCCTGTTGTTGTCAGGTACGGAGACGAGCCGTTCGGCAAAACGTTATACACGACAGGGGCCGGGCCCTGGCTCAATTGAAACAGCGGACGTGGGTCGTTCACCGCCCGGGCTTGCAGAACCTGAGCCTGGTATTCGTCGAATTGCATCAGGGAGTTCGGCCATCGGATGTCGATGGTGTTGAGTCCGAAGCCACCGCGAAACACCCACTTTTCAAGGGGATGATAAGCAAAGCCGATGCGGGGTTGGAAGTTTTTGAGGTCCCGGCTGTTCAGGCTCCCGGTTGGGTGAATCACCGCGCCCGTGAGTCCGGTTAACGGATCGACGGTGGTCGGGCTAAACTCGCTTTCCTGGCCATGAGCGGTGTGGTATGGGCTTTCGGTGGACCACCGCAGACCGAGGTTGAGAGTCAGGTTCCGGGAAACCTTCCAGTCGTCCTGAAAATACAGACTGTTGATCGAATCGCGCGGCTGCCAGGTGTTAGTATACGTGGTGAAGTTCACCTGCTTGACCGAGCCCAATTCGAACGCCGCAAAGTTGTTGCCGCTATTCGGAACAGGCTGGCCGTTCGTTTGAAGCCCGGCGGTCATGTTGTCGAACTGGAAAACGCCGCTGGGCTGTCCTACCAACAGGTAATTTGCGGTGAAGTACAGGATCTCATAGCCCGTCTTGAAGGCGTGCGAGCCGTGGACTTTGCTGACGTCGTCTCGCAAGGACATACTTTGCCGGATATTCCGGTTGCCGCCTGTGACGGTGAGTCCATACAGTTGCGCGTAATCCGGAGCGACGGTGTAGGTGCCCACGCCGAGCGGGGAGGCGCTAAACGCCGGCATCAGCGCGGGGCTGATATTAGGAATACCCAACTGCGAGCCCCAGTCCTGGTTAAAGGACGGCACCAACATGTCGTTGCGAAGCCGGAAGAAGCTGGCTCGAAATTCGTTGACGGTGGTTGGGTTGAATACATAGGTGGCGCCCACGGATGTATTCTGCTGGGTGCCCGGAGTATTATAGCCCGTCGTGCCGTCAAACACTGGGACCTGTATGCTGGTGGGCCGCTGTAAGCCGTTCTCGTGGTTGTAAGTGTAACTGGAATAGAGCTTGAAGTTCGAATTGATCTGGTGATCGACGCGTCCGGAATAGTCCTCGAAGAAGGTCCGGGAAGGCGGATTATCCTAAAAACGGCGGTTAGCCGGCGGCATCGGCAAGTCGGCCAGGACTTCCGATGACCTTGCCGCCAAGAAAACTGCGAAACGCAGCGCTGAGGATCAGCTTCCATCTTTCCGCTTGAGTCAACTGCTCCGCAATAGTTTTGATTCGCTTCAGAAACCCGCTCACCTTCGTCAGAGTCTCGGCGATCTGCGATGCCTTGGCGTGCGTGCTCGTGATCTCCACCGTGGTCTGATTTCCATGCCGGGTCTGCCGCGCGATGCCGTGCAGCGCCAGCGGTCGCGAGGTGATAGCTTCGGCGTGTTTATCCGGGATTCCCAAACGCATGAAGATGGTCCACCAGTTGTAGACCAAGCCGATGATCCGCCCCATGATCTGGCACCGCTTCCGGTCTTGCGTCGTGAAGCCGGCCCAGCCCCATTGGTTCTTCAGTTCGTCGAAGTTGTTTTCCACATCGCCCCGGTCCCGGTAATGCTGGGCCACGCTCCGCACCGGGTCGCTCAGCGAGGTCACCAACACCACGTACTCGTATGGCACTCCCTGATGGGTCAGCTCCGGCAGATCCAGGGTCAACTGTTTGGCCGCTTTTCGCTTCGACTTTTTCTTGTCCACCGGCCCGGCTTCCACTGCCCGTTTGTTCCGGATCGGTCTGCGCAGCACCACCACCCGCCTCGCCTTGCTCCACCCACTCAAGCGCAGTTCGTCCTCCCGCCCTTGCCATTCCTGCCCCGCTTCCACCCATTCCTCCTTCCTGAAGATTTGTTCGATCA
>JBOGQV010000149.1:0-3010 GCA_050749145.1 Nitrosotalea sp.
CCCCATCCCCTATGTCCTACAAAGGTAGCTGTCATGTTATCCACATTGACATCAAGTACTTGCCCGTCTTGATATGACGTCTCATCTGACAGTATCTTGCTGGCTCTTACAGTTAATGCACCACCATCCCAAATTACTTCGGGAGTATTCAGAATTGTGTCTGTAACAGTCAATTTTATTTTCCCTGTCATGTTTGCATCAAGAATTGCTTTGGTAGAATTAAGAATGAATGGTCCTCGTCCTACATCCCATGATACTTCAATTACTTTGTTTAATGGACTGTATTGCTTGCTAGAAGGTGTAAACGACAACACATCATCTTGATATCCACGTGTTCCATTTCCAGTAATTCCATTGGTAAAGATGAAAATATTACCATATGAGGTGTATGGGACATGAGCCAATACCGGCGATAATTGAACTTTCCAGTTTTGGTTGCTTGAGATGGTATTAGCTACAAGATTATTGCTTGAATCAGTTATGATATAGTAAACAGTTTTTCCATCAACTATTCCTTCATGCATTGGTATCTGTACTGGAATTGTACTTTTTGCTAGTTTGATTGTATAATTTTCAGCGGGTTGTGTAGTAACAGTAGATTGAATGATCTCTGGGGTTGTAACTCTTATCCATCCATCTACACTTACAGTGGCAATAAATTGGCTAGAGTTCATTGAATGAAGGCCAATTGCAGATCCTGTAAAATCCAAACTACCGCCAGTTGAATTTGGATCAATTGTTGTTTGGGCATAAAGTGTATTGCCATCTACTGTCCAAGTTGGTTGGCCCTTTGCATCACTTTTGTCAATTTGATGTAAAACAACAACCTGAACTGGTTGGCTTGAACTATATGTAATCGAACCATGATAAATAGAACCACTGTTTGGTGACAAAACTATTGCCATCTGTTCATTGCTGTGACCGATTCCTGGATCTTGTGTAGATGTAATTGTTTGAGTAAACTGGATCTTCTTTGTTGATCCAGCATTAGCAAGTTGATCATTAAATAATGAAAATGAAACTACAAGGCCTCCAACTATTATGATGATTGCTAAAAGTAAGAGTCTGTTCATATGCTATGAATATCTAATTTGCATAAATATGCTTTTAAAAAGAATTTCAGTTACTTGCCAAGCTTGAACTCATCATGTAGTGCCTGAACTGCAGAATTACAATCAGAATCTTTGACTACAAATGCAAGATTAAGTTCAGAAGATCCTTGTGCTATCATTATTACATTTACACCTTTTTTTGCCACAGCAGTAAACACTTTGGAAGCGACTCCGGCTATTCCTCTCATTCCAGAACCTATGAGAGCTATTATAGAGACATCTACTGTGACATCTACTTTTTTGATTACTTTTCCAAGCAAATTCATCTCAAGTGAATTCACTGCTTTATCCAAATCATTTTTCTTGACTATAATTGAGATGGATGACTCGGAAGGACTTTGAGATATCATCATTATGTTAATTCCTTCTTTGGCAAGAATTGAAAATATTGTGGCCGCAGTACCAGGAGCACCAACCATGCTTCCTCCTCTAACATCTATTAGCCCAGTATGTCGGATTGTGCTTACGCATTTTACCATTTTCTGAGTATCAGCTTGGGGTGTTGCAGTAACTAGGGTACCAGGATTATCCACGTTAAACGTATTTCTTATGCGCAAAGGAATTTTTTTTGCAACAAGCGGCTCAAGTGCTCTTGGATGAATATATTTTGCACCAAATAATGCCATCTCCATTGCTTCAATGTATGATACTTCTTTGATTAGTTTAGCATCTTTTACAATTTTTGGATCAGTTGTCATTAAACCATCTACATCACTCATTAACCAGACTTCATCTGCCTTGATACTTGATGCAATGATAGTTGCAGTATAATCAGATCCTCCTCTGCCAAATGTAGTTATGTTACCATGTTGGTCTGCACCAGCAAATCCTCCAATTACTGGCATGACCTTCTTTTGCAACAGATTTTCTACTGTATGAGATACATGCAATCGCGTGGTATCCATGAGAGGTTTTGCTCCTCCAAAATTAGAATCTGTAACTATTCCTACATCTTTTCCTGTGAGCGGTACTGCTTTTACGCTCATTTCATTTAATGCAAAAGCTACCAAGTTGATAGATAATCTTTCACCAAAAGAGATCATGTAATCAGAAGATCGTGGTGTAACTTCTCCAAGTAAAAGCATTCCATGCAACAGATCTTGGAATTCATCAAGATCTGATTTCATCTTGTTAAGCAGGTCTTTTTTTATTTTTGGGTTCTTTACACATTGATCTGCAATATCAGTATGCATCTTGATAATTTTCTTTGCAAGGGAACTTGCAGCTTCCTTGTTTCTGTTCTGGATCAAATTTGTTATTCTGATTAAATCATCAGTTACTCCACTTATGGCAGAAAATACTGGAATGATTTTGTGTTCCTTTGATAGTTTTTTTATCAAGGTCGCAACATTTTGTATATTTTGTGAAGAGGAAACAGAAGTTCCACCAAATTTTAGAACAAGTTTCAAATCAGTATAACCTCGACTTATTATCCTTAAAATCTTTTAGAGAATCTATATTCATATTTTACAATCTTTTAACTTGTTTCTTAACAAGATTGCTTTAACAAATAGGCCGTTATTGGTTACAGTACTGTACCGTAAAGTAATATACCATATATTTATTAGATTATTTTCACAAAATCGTCGGTGCTCGGACTGACTGTCGGTTCAAAAACTGTAAGACTTGCTACAAAATTCCTTCCAAATTTTTTATTTTAAAATTTTACAATTACTTTATTCTACAAACACTTCTAAGAATACACAATACCACCTTCTCGCATTACCTTTAGGTAACCATTTGTATTATCATAGTAACTAATTACAGGAAGACTGTCAGTTCCTATTTTCATGGATGCATAAGTGCCGACAATGCCTGCACTATCAAGTATTATTGGAGTGTCATGAGTGCTGCATGAGACATCGGTACAGTGGACCAGCTTTAGATCACCATATGTA
>JBOGQV010000150.1:0-1954 GCA_050749145.1 Nitrosotalea sp.
GGACTAGATCTTGTGATAAATTTCCAAAAATCTCCAGCATGTGTAAGACATGTGCATCTTCCAAGGCTGTTATCAAATGGTTGGGTCTATGGTATCGATGATACTGCACAAGTTGCAAGCAAAAAAATTCAAGATATTCTAGTGGTTCATGACAAGATACATGAAGGCGATGAACTTGTTCCAGTAACTGTTACCGAAGTCATAAACCACGCAGAATCACTTGATTCGGTAATGGACTGGAATTTCATACCTATTGGGTATAATGGTGACAACCGTGGAACAACTTGGGATTTCATACCTCAATCCTATCCACTACAGTCTGGGGTCACAGATGAGAAAGGCAATGATGTAATAGACAAATCACAAATGCCTGCAAACTTTGGAATCACTGATGAATTACGCCTCTATTCTGCAATATGTAGTGCTACAGAAAAAGTAAGGGGAGAGGGAGGCCACCCATTTTCACTTCCAATAAAAAAAGACAATCCTGTAGTCTTTGTTTACAGTGGTGGAAGAGGAATACTTCCTGATTCAAGTGGCACGTACACTGTAAACTTTGTATCTTTGTTTGAAACCAAGGTTGATTTCCCTAAAAGCGCACATGTGATTTCAAACCAGACCCAGTCATGTTTTCTTGAAAATAAAATAGATAATTTCACAAAGGCATTTTATACAAAAGCTGTCTTTAAAATGGATTAGAAATGAAAACTTTACGTAAAAGAATAATTATCATTTCTGCCTTTCTAGTCTTTCTGTATCTATTTTTACGGTCTCTTCCCATACACTTGTTTAGATAGTAAAATCCTGCATCTTCCAGTAATCAATAAGTCTGGTATTATTGTATGTATACAATATTTTGGCCAAGTATTGATAACACTTTTTGTATCAAGTGTCGGACTATTAGATAATCTTCCAAGTTGCTGTCTTTTAGAATGGAAAATATGCTTTGCATCCTCTCAAACACTGATGGTTCCAAAACATCACGAAACTGGACCATTATTTTCTTTAATTCAAGTATCAGGTTATCGCGTATTGCAAATAAAATCATAGACTCTTCCATTCTTTTCTCTTGTGTGATGTTGCTTTTTTCTTCAAGTTTCTTTAATTTATCCAAATTATGTTGCAACAAGACCAAGATCATTTCAATCATGTCTATGGCAAATCCTCCTCGGTTAATTCTAAATTCGCCCTGTTTTTCTATTGTTTTTTGAAATGCTTTACAGTCTTGTAATTCTGAATAAAAATATCCTGCCAGTGAAACGCAGACTGGCACTGGAATGTTCAATATGATGTCATCCACTGGAAGCGATACAACAGATGGAAAACGCGATACTGCAATAAAACAATGCATGTAATCCTGAATTATGATATCTTTTGGTATTGGAATTGATACAAAGATTTGTTCAGAATTTGTTGCAAGGACTTGCCATACGGGTTTCTCTGTTTTGTCGTATAATGGTACAGTAATTGTATTGGGATGCAGATCTGTCCATTCTGTGTCAAGATATATCGTGATTGAATCTGGGAGATATGCTTTTTCCTCTACTATGACATGATGTCTTGATGTGACAAAGAAAACCTCATCATTGTACCAGTAGAAAAAACCTGAGCCTGAACCTACTGTGATATACAGGTCTTCACGTATTGAATCAAATTTTGCCACTCTTCTGTAAATTTCATCAATTGGAAATTCCAGCATGTCATATGTATGGGTGTCAAAGATATTTCTTTTTCTATTATATTACAAAATAGAAAATTCTACACCATTTTTTTAAACCATGCCTGTCCAGTATCAGTATAACATGAAAATACCCTCCTATTCTCTAATTGCACTTTTGACATTTGTTATATGCATTTCATTTTTTGGTTCATCGTATGCCAGTACTAATTCTTCACCTATGTGGTATCGATATACTGTAGAGCAATACAACGAGACATCCGGTATGATTTATTC
>JBOGQV010000151.1:0-7033 GCA_050749145.1 Nitrosotalea sp.
GATGCAAAACTTGTCATCATGGTTTCAACAATGCTGCATTCAATTGCTACAGGAAACATGTTGCCAGCAGATGTCAAAGTAATTGTAGTAGATATTAGCCAGCCAACAGTCACAAAACTCATGGACAGAGGTACCTGGCAAGCATTAGGCATAGTAACTGATGTTGGAGCCTTTTTGCCTCTAGTTACACAAGAAATTCAAAAACTGTCAAAAAAATAGACTAGTATATGAAAATCATGCCTATTATTCATATAGCATAATCACCATTACCCTATGTGCGATTAAAGGACAAGGTTGCAATTGTCACAGGAGCTTCAAGTGACATTGGATTAGAAATATCCAAAAAATTTGTGGATGAAGGGGCCAAAGTAATTCTCCTTGGAAGACACATGGACAAGCTGGAGCAGGTAAGAAAATCAATTACAGATTATGCTTCAAAAACAGTGGCAATGGCATGTGACCTTACAAACGAAGCCCAAGTGATTCAAACCGTAAATCAGGTAATGAGTCACTATGGAAAAATAGACATTTTGGTAAACAATGCAGGGACAATCACTGATCCAGTGCATTTTCACGAGATGCAAGACAAAGACTGGAATTCTCTAGTTGATACAAATTTGTTTGGCACATTTAGAATAACAAAATCAGTTTTGATCAAGATGCTTGAAAACAAAAATGGTGGAAACATAATAAACATTGGTTCTATTTCAGCAGAGAGAGCAATACCAAAGGTTCACCTTACAGTATACTGTACAACAAAAGCTGCAATCAACATGTTCACCAAGGGATTAGCAGTAGAATATGCAAGAAAAAATATTCGCTGCAACTGCATCAATCCCGGAATAGTCAATGCAGGAATGATAAAATCATATCTTGCTTATCCTGAAGCAAGAAAAGTTCTAGAGGACAAACAACCGATAAACAAAATAGGTCAGCCAGAAGATGTGGCAAATGCTGCAGTGTATCTTGCATCAGATGAGGCAAAATGGATTTCAGGGGCCATCCTCAATGTAGATGGTGGAAAATCCGCATCAGAGGGATAGTCTCAATATTTTAAAAATATCTCAAGATTAATTTTTAGAGTTATTCTATTCTCTTGTAAATTGCTTTAAAATCTTCTGCAATTCTATATGCAATGTTTTCAAGATGTGTAACTTCAGTCATGTTAGATTTTCCAAGACCAATCTGTCTCATCATGGTATTGCACTTGTGTACCTGCATGTGATCAGCACCAATATCCTTGCTTGACCAGGCCTTGAAGCAATCACTGAAATCAAGACAGAAATTCAAGATTATAAATTCCCAGTCCGTGTTTGACGTAGGATATCCTATACCGTGTGCCAATTCTCGAAATTCATTACTCTTGTCTACGAACAGCATTTTCAGTGATTTTTCTGCTTTTTTGGAATCATAGTTATCAAGTGCGTTTGAGCCCTGCATGAATAATCCTCACATAATATTCTATTTTAATATGACTCTAGTACCAGAGTTTTAAAAATATGGTAGAACTTCATCACTACAGACAGGTTTTACCATGAAACAGTAAAAGATCTCAAGACTGGTACAATGACAGACAAGTATGAAAAAGAATGAAATCTTAAATATCAAATAAGGAAGGTTAACGTGTTGACAATGAATTCAAAGATACACCTTGTAGCAATTGCATTTTTGACAATTTCATTTTTAGCCGTGTCAGCACAGACTCCAATCACAGTATCAACTGATAAGACATCTTATGCAGACGGCAATACAATTTCCATATCGGGTACAGTAACTGATCAACTCAACGTTCCAATATCAATAGTAATTCGAGATAGTTCACATAACATGGTGTACATTGCACAGACAAGCCCTGGCTCAGACGGGACATATTCAACCCAGGCAATTGCAGGAGGAAGTACTTGGAAAACAGCTGGCACGTATGAGATTGATGTGACATATGGAGGAGCAGACAAGACAGCCAAGACCACATTTGAATACACACAAGGCGCCTCACAGCCTTCAAACACTGAAAATCAAACGAATACTACAACACCAGCAATTCCAGAATTTGGTCCATTATCTGTTGCAGTATTTGCAATATCATTTATAGTAATAATCACGTATGCAAAGATAAGACCTGTTTTTAAGATATAGATAATATATCAAACAAATACAATAAAGAAAACAATGATTTTGTTATTGTTTATGACTGCCTAATTTGCAGAATATACACATGTCATAATATGCACTAGAAATATTTCTAGTACATCCGCATTTACAAGTACAGTCTCTTTTCTTCAATTCAGATTTTCACTACTAACCATAACTAGATGTCATTTCTAAGAGTATCTCTCCCAGTATTTTCCATCCAGGTATAATCAATACTAGCAAAATACAAATTCCACAATACGTGAAAAACAAGGATATTCAAATTTAACAAAATTTGTTTCTAGATTGCTTTTTCATTTTCCTCACCAGTAGCAATATCTACTGCACGAGAAAGTTTGTACATGAATATTTTACCAACTTTGGTATGATTGCGGACAATACTTACCACTTCATTCTCATCTTTTTCATCCACAATTACAGTCAAGATGTACTTGTCTGAAAATTCAGGAATGAAGGTCTCTGTACCTTTTGCTGCATGAAGTGCCGGTCCTATGTTTTTACCTCTTCCCCGTACTTTCATGATTGTGATTCCTCCAACATCTATTTTCTTTAATGCGTCACTTATGGCACGAATATCGTTTTGTGGAACAATTGCATCGATACGGATCATGTAAACCATGACAGAATGAGTTCTAAATAATATTTACTAAAAATAGATTTAGATGGCTTGCTCGTCTTTTTTGGGAGTTTGAATATCGTATACTTCAGAGATTGGCATGACAAATATTTTTCCAAATTTGGAAGAACTTCGAATGGCTGCAATTATCTCATTTTTCTTTTCATCAGCAACTACTATTTCCACGATGAATCTATCTCCAAATTCTGGTGTAAAGACTTCTGTTCCCTTGGAGGCATGAATTTCATGAGCGGTGGTTTTACCCCTACCCCATCCTTTGTATGCAGTGATTCCACCCACTGATAATTTTTTTAGTGCGTCACTAATTGATTTTATTTCATTTTCTGGGAGTATTACTTCAATCTTTAGCAAGATGCAAGGAAATAAAAATACACATTAAAAAATCTTATGGAATAATTTGGAATCCACTACAATTCCCTAAAAACAAATTTTTTTATACTTCATCTTTTCATTGAAAGAAATCTTGCCAATTGACACAGGAGACACAGCGTGGATGCTCATCGCGTCCAGCCTTGTACTGTTAATGATTCCAGCTTTAGGATTATTCGAAGCCGGATTACTACGACGAAAGAATACGGTTTCAATTTTTATGCAGATTTTCTTTGGTTTGGCAATTCTCAGTGTCATGTGGTTTACATTCGGATTTAGTTTATCATTTGGACCTGACACAGGAATGGGGCTTACTGGAAACATGGATTGGACATTTTTGAAAAATGTTCCATATGATTCAGGCCTGCATTATGCACCTACAATCCCTGGAGTTTTATTTGCAAAATTCCAGATGATGTTTGCAGTTATCACACCCCTGTTGTTGACAGGTGCAATAGCAGAGAGGATGAAGTTTAGTGCATATGTTATTTTTATTGTAGCATGGAGTGGATTGATCTATTATCCACTAGTTCATTGGATATGGGGTGGCGGTTGGCTTGGCCAAATGGGAGTGGTAGATTTTGCAGGAGGAATTGTAATACATACCAGTGCAGGCATGGGAGCACTAGCAGCTGCCCTAGTCCTTGGAAGGAGACTCAACTATGGTCCAGCCATCATGATTCCACACAGTATCCCGATTGCAGTTTTAGGCTCTTCATTATTATGGCTAGGGTGGTTCGGATTCAATGCAGGTAGTGCACTGGCATCTGGAAGCTTGGCAGGAAATACAATCATCAACACCCACATTGCATCGTCAATATCTGCATTAATTTGGGTAGGATTATCATGGATGCGTACAGGCAAGCCAAGTGTAATTGCTGCAATCAACGGTGCAATTGCAGGACTTGCAGGCATTACACCAGCTTCAGGATACATTAGTGTCGAACATGCATTTGTACTAGGAATGGCAATTGGAATAGGATCATATCTTGCAGTCTTGTTCTTCAAAGAGCATCTAAAGATAGATGATGCACTAGATGTTAGCTCAGTCCACGGTGTTGCTGGAATAATCGGTTCATTAGGAATTGGAATATTTGCAAGTACATTGGTAAACCCAAGCGGTCCAAATGGACTCTTGTTTGGTCACCCACAACAGTTACTCATTCAGGCAATAGGTGTAGGAGTTGCCGGAGTGATGGGGTTCTTTGGAACATTTGCAATCATGAAGGTTATAGACAAACTAATTGGAGTCAGAGTGTCGGCCAAAGTCGAAGAGGCAGGTCTTGACATAGAAGAGCATGCAGAAAGGGCATACTCTGACGAAGATGAATTTGGTAAGATGTAAAAAATCAACATTACAAAAATACTTTCATTCTAAATATCGTAAAAATTTATTTCTAGGAGGAGAGTTTTTTTCTTAAAATATCAAGAGTTGTTGTAGGGTCAGCCTTGCCTTTTGTTTTTCTCATGACCTTGCCAACTAAATAATTAATTGTATCAGGATTCTGTTTTGCTTCGGCTACTGCTTTTTCTTCCTCTAGAAATACTTCATCAATTATTTTTTCAATAGAGCCTACATCACTTACATGTCCCAAGTCAAGGCTAGATATCACATCAACTAGTGCCTTTCCAGTTTTTACCATCTCTTGTAGTGCAAGTTTTCCTGAATTTCTTGTGAGTTTGTTTGCAAGTATTGAATCAGCAAGATCAGAGATGTGTTTTGGCGTAATTTTTAGTTCCAGCTTCTTTTCTCTGGTATCAGCAAAGCCCATCAAGTCAGTTGTAATAATATTTGACACTTCCTTGGCATTTTTCTCATTGTGTGACTTGTCAAACAGATCAGAATAGAACTTGTCAGAAGACAAGACGGTAGCAACCTGGGCAGGCATGCCATACTTTGTGATATAGCGTTCTTTTCTTGCAACTATACTTTCAGGCATTTGTGTTTTTATCTGCTCAATGGATTTGTTTCCAATCAAGACAATCGGTATATCCGCCTCTGGTAGGTATCGATAGTCCTGTTCTTCTTCTTTTGACCTAGATGATACAGTTATTCTTCTTGCCTCGTCCCAGTGTCTTGTTTCTGCAAGTACTGTGATGCCTCTTTCTACCAGGCTTTGCTGTCTTGTAATTTCAAAATGAAGTGCTTTTTCGACATCACTAAAAGATCCTACGTTTTTTATCTCAACTCTGTTTCCATCTCCTTCTGAAATGTTTCCGTCCACCCTCATTGCGCCCTCAAGATAGGGGTCAGACACTCCAATGTTTTCAACCAGATCTGCAAGTACATTCAAGAATACTCGAACCTGTTTTGGAGTCTCAAAGTCAGGTTCTGTCACAATCTCAACAAGAGGTGTACCTGCCCTATTATAATCAACCAGGGTAATCATTGTCTTCTCAGAAGTACCCTCATAGACTAGCCTTCCAGGATCTTCTTCTAGTTGAATGCGTCTGATTCGAATTTCTTTTCCTTCAATCTCCATTTTCCCATCAGAGCCAATGCTCGTAGGACCATACGCATTATATTGTGTGATTTGAAAGTTTTTTGGTAAATCAGGATAGAAATAATTTTTCCTAAAAAAGCCAATTTTTTCTGGAATTTTACAACCTAGTGCAAGAGATATCATCGCAGCTTTTTCTACTGCTTTTTTGTTTAACATTGGAAGTGAACCTGGAAGGCCAGCACAGACAGGACATATGTTGGAATTTGGTTCAAGGTTTCTGTATTCTGCCTTACATGAGCAAAATAACTTGCTTGCAAGCTTTGTAAGCTGACAGTGAATCTCTAATCCTATTCTTGTCATTGTGGCATCTCCGGGAGTTTAGTTGTTTCTTGTAATGCATGAGCTGCTTGAAGTAATTCTTTTTCTTTAAATGAATTTGCAAACAGTTGGATTCCAATTGGTAGTCCTGAACTGGACATTGAAAACGGAACAGAGATTGCCGGAATTCCAGACAAGTTTGCAGTTACAGTGTTGATATCTGTAAGATAGAGTTTTAGAGGATCATCAATTTTTTCACCAATTTTAAATGGTAAAATCGGCATTGTTGGAGATATTAGATAATCTACTTTCTTAAACGCCACGTCAAGCTGTGCCTTTATCATTGTTCGGACTTTTTGGGCCTTGAGATAATACTTGCCATAATATCCTGCAGATAAGACAAATGCACCAAGCAACATTCTTCTTGTCACTTCGGGTCCAAAATGGCTTCGTGCTTTTGAGACAAATGCCTTGAACTCATATCCTTCAGTACTAAAATCAAATCCATATCTTAGATTGTCATACCTTGAGAGATTGCTGCTTGCCTCTGCAGAGGCAATAGTATAGTATGCTGCAACTGAATGTTCTACGGCATCAAGCGATATTGGAACGCATTCAGCCCCAAGATCCTGTAGTTTTGATATAGCATTGGTTGTTGCAGATGCTACTTCCTTGTCTATTCCATCCCCAATCATTTGTGAAATTATACCAATCTTTTTCCCAGATATTCCAGATTTTAGATCCTTTGTATAATCAACACGTGTGTTGTTTGCAGTAGTGTTATCATGGATGTCATGACCAGATATGATATTTAGTAGAAATGCCACATCTTCTACAGTCTTTGCTATTGGACCCACCTGTTCTATGCTGTTTGCATAAGAGACAAGACCATACCTGCTTATCAGACCATAAGTCGGTTTGAGTCCAACCACAGAACAAAAACTTGCAGGGCTTCGAACAGAACCTCCAGTGTCAGAGCCCAATGATGCAAGACATTCAAGTGCTGCTACTGATGCACCGCTTCCACCAGACGAACCACCTGGTACATATTCTATGTTCCATGGATTTTTTGTTGCACCAAAGTAACTAAATTCAGTTGTAGAGCCCATTGCAA
>JBOGQV010000152.1:0-4656 GCA_050749145.1 Nitrosotalea sp.
GCTTGCAGCTGGAATACTAAAAGCAGTCAAGACAAAAAAACCAAAGGTCAAGGTAATCGGGGTGCAATCATCTGGTTTTCCTGCGATGAAAAAATCATTTGATCTTGGCAAGTTACAATCAGTTTCAGGTCATAGAACCATTGCAGATGGAATATCTGTAAAAACTCCGGGCCACTCGACATTTAAAATCATAAATGAGTTGATTGATGATATCGTCCTTGTTGATGATTCTTCCATTGTAAAGGCAATGTTTCTTCTCATGGAAAGATCAAAGACTGTAGTAGAACCAGCAGGTGCAGTAGGTCTTGCATACTTGCTTGACAAAAAGCCTGCCAAGGGCAAAAAGGTTGTCACAATTTTATCAGGTGGAAATGTAGACATGTATCTACTGGGACAAATTGTGGCAAAAGGACTCACGGAAATGGGAAGAATGGTCAAGATCTTTATCCTTTTGACTGACAAACCAGGGGCTCTCAAAGAGGTAATTGACCAGATATCGTCATTGAGTGTAAATATCGTAGACGTGATTCATGACAGACTAAGCTCAAGCATACCTGCAGGCACTGCCGGAGTGACATTGAGTCTTGAAACTCAGGATTCTGACCATGCAGAACAGCTAATCAGATTCCTGAAAAAGAAAAAGGTCCAGTTCAAAGTAGTTACCTAGGATCAATTTTTCAAGATTATTTTACACGGCTTGGCTCACTAGGGAGAAAATATTGAACACCAACACTATCCCAACAAAGATACATGCAATGATGGTTGTTATCTTTCTATTTACAAATTCACCCATTAATTTTTTATTCATTGTAAGTATGACAACCGGTATTACTGCAATTGGTATCAACAAACTCAGGACAAACTGACTATACACAAGTATGTGTAAGGGATCAAATCCTAGCAATACCGCAACAGTTGTCGGAATTACGTTTACAAATCTTGTAATTATCCTTCGCATCCACATATTGACTTTTTTTCCTAAAAACCCCTCCATGATTATCTGACCTGCCAGTGTTCCTGCAGCGGATGATGCGATACCAGATGACAATAGTGTAATCAAGAATATTATTCCAGCAGATGCGCCAAACAATGGTACAAGTGTCTTGTAGGCCTCTGCAATTGAGGATATCTCAGAATTGTTTGGATAAAATGCAACTGCGGCCATGAGCAAAATTGCAGCATTTACAAGAGCTGCTATTGTGAGCAAAAATACAGTCTCTGCAAGATGCAGTTTTCTCATTCTTTTTCTTTCATCCAGTGTCTTGCCGATTGCTTTTTCTTTTGTAAGAAAAGAATGCAAAAATACAACGTGTGGCATGACTGTTGCTCCAATTATGCCAACTGCGACAAACAACGCACTAGAATTTACAAAGTGTGGAGAAAATGAACCTGATAGTATGCCATGAATGGTTGGTGGCGCAATTAACATTTCATATGCATAGCCAAAGCTGATGACAGAAACAAAAATCAAAAACAACTGTTCCAGCAAACGAAACTTTCTTGAAGTCAGTGCCAAGATGATTATGACATCAGCAGCTCCAAATATTGCAGCATAAATCATTGGCACTCCAAATAATAGATTCAATGCAATAACTGTGCCAAGGTATTCTGCAAGGTCTGTTGCGGCAGCTGCAACTTCTGAACTTATCCAGTATGGTATGACAAACAATTTTCTGCCTAATTTTTCTCGCAAAATTTCGGCTAGACTTTTCTCTGTTGCAATACCTAGTTTTCCTGATAGATACTGCATCAGCATTGCAATAGCACATGAAAGCCACACTACCCAAAGCAGAGAATATCCAAACGCTGCACCGCCTTGCAGATCAGTTCCATAATTTCCAGGGTCCATGTACCCTATGCTGACAATTAGTGCAGGACCAGAATATGTGATAAATCTTCTAAGAAAACTTGTAAAACGTGATATTTTGGAATTTGGTGACATCATACTATGTTTTCGAGGTATTCTCATCTTCATATAAAAGTTAGCTAAGGCTAAATTATTTAGTTCGGTCTAACTTTAAAAACACGGACAAAATCATTATTAGACAACAAAATAAACGAGATAAAGTTGGTCTCAAAAGATAACTGGAAAGGAAGATCTTTTCTGACATGGTATGACATTGATTCTCAAGTAAAGATTCTTTGTGTCAAGATAATAAAGTCAGGGTTTGAGTTTGATAAAATCGCCACGGTATCTAGGGGAGGATTGATTCCAGCACGACTTGTTGCAGATAATTTTGATATAAAAAAAATACTAGTAGACAAGAAAAAAATTCCTAAAAAGACCTTATTTGTAGATGACATTTATGATTCCGGTGATACATTCAACAAGGTATTTTCTATTGTGGAAAAACCCGAGAGTTTCTTGTATGCTACTATAATGGCACGAAAGGGAGAAAAATATCCAAAACAACTAGTCTATGCCAAAAAAACACTGGGCTCTGAGTATATTGTATTTCCATGGGACAAGTTGGAATTTAAAAGAGGCCGCAAATCCCATTAAAGATTAAGTATTACCATATGCTTGAAAAAACATGAATCCGTTTGCATGCTCTAAATGCTTTGTAGGGTATAGGCCAGGCGAATTGATACAATGTCCAAAATGTAGTCAGGAATTCTGCGGTACCTGTTTTAAACAACACAGTCACTAAATCAAAAAATAAGTAGTGGTCTTGAATCAATATATCGTAATGGAGTTTGGCGGCGATGATGTTGATACACTTGCTTTAATGTTTGATAAATTACAATATATTTTTCGTGGCTATGATCAATACATTCAGGCCTTTACTGAAATGCAAGGGCTCTATAAACAGGGCAAGATTGCAGAAAGGGATTATTATTATGGTATGACTGACGCAGTTCTCAAATATTCTGCGCTAGAGTTTCTTGGACTAAAGGCTATGTTTGAGATAAAAAAAGCACTAAACCGAATGAATAATGCTTCATCAACACCTCCGCCTACTTTGGGTGCGACATCTGGAACATCCCAGTCTGGGCCTCAAAACTCTGTTGCGTCGTTTATTTCAGCAAAAACCCTACCTGGAAGAAATGAACTCATGAATACAATGTCAGAAAGTGTAAAGAAATGCACATCGTGTGGCAAGATTGTAGCAAATGTGGCAAGGTTTTGTACAACTTGCGGCAACAAGATGTGAACTGATTAATTTTTTGTAAAATTCAAGAACTAAATAATCCTACTTTGAAAAACAAATCTGGATCGGTAGTCTAGCCTGGTTAGGATATCGCACTCACACTGCGGGGGTCGCTGGTTCAAATCCGGCCCGATCCACTCTTTTTCAAATAAGTGAAATTACATCACATTTTTTAAGCTATGAAAAAACTTTGAAGTTAATTGAAAAACAATGTTGGAATAAAAATGCCGTCTGGTATGACTATTGGACCGCCAACTTTGAGAGTTAAAAATATACAAAAACAGTTGGAGTTTTACAAAAATAATCTGGGGCTACAAATTAATCGAACATTTAGAGACCCTGATAATCATGAAGTAATAGAGTTGGGCTTTGGAGGAAAGTTCCTAGAGTGTAAGGAATCACTCTTGATTTTAAAGCATGATCCCAATGCAAAAGATACACCACATGATTTTTCAGGATTGTATCATTTTGCAATACTTGTACCAAATAGACAAAGTCTGGCATCAGCATATTCATCAATAAAAAATTCTAATGTTTTGTTTGATGGTTTTGCTGATCATCTTGTGAGTGAGTCATTATACTTACATGATCCTGAATACAACGGTATAGAGATTTATCGAGATAAGCCAAAATATGAATGGCCACATGATGAAGAGGGAAGGATTATCATGGATTCACTTCCTCTTGATCTAGAATCTCTCATGGATGAATTACCTACAAATGATATCCAAAATACTATATTTCCAAATGGAACAAAAATTGGACACGTTCATCTAAGAGTTACAAATCTTGAAAAATCATTAATGTTTTATAAAAAACTTGGGTTAGACGTTACAGTTGACTGGAGTGCATCTGGAGCATGTTTTCTTG
Organism: Nitrosotalea sp.; assembly: GCA_050749145.1. Taxonomy (GTDB): domain Archaea; phylum Thermoproteota; class Nitrososphaeria; order Nitrososphaerales; family Nitrosopumilaceae; genus Nitrosotalea. The sequence continues at coordinate 4,023 of JBOGQV010000152.1, forward strand.
CAGCTGGAAACTATCACCATCACATTGCTATTAACACTTGGCATAGCTTAAATGGAAAACTTCATACAAAAAACGATGCTGGTTTGGATGTTCTTGAAATTAGAGTTCCAGAAATCTCATTCATAAAAACATTGGCTATGGAATTAGGTCTTGTTCAGAAGGAAAACAAGAATGAATTATGGACATCAGATCCTGACGGGATACAAATTTTGATCAGATTTCAATAATGTTTTAATAAAATAATCTAGTGGCGTCTCATCTACATGAGGCCAATCTGTTTCATCAATCCCACCAAGTCATAGAAGAGCTTCTCTTCTACAATTTCACCATTCTTCCAATGTGCTACAGTACAAAATTCAATGTGGAATTTCTTGTTTGTAGGAGGAATTGTTTTTCCATCCGAGGTTTTCATGGGTCCTTTCATAGTGCCAGTAAATTCTGCTACTGAGCAAGTCCAGTCACCTTGACCAAAAAATATCTTGTACGGGTTATTGATGAGATGATTGTCAGGAAAAGTCTTGAAAAATTCGACAGCTTCATCCTTGTGAGACTTTCGTCCTTTTGTTGGATCTGGTTGGCCCGGCCAAAACACTGCAACGTTTTCCGTATGGCGTTTGTTGAACGTATCCCAGTC
>JBOGQV010000153.1:0-11786 GCA_050749145.1 Nitrosotalea sp.
GTATCTACAATTCTTCCAAACAAATTAAGATGAATTATGTTTCCGCTTTCATCTTGTGCATCACCTTGTATGACAAAATACTTGCTGTCACGCAGGATTGAGATTTGCCATATTCCAGAATTAAGATAATGAGCACCTGATATTGTAACAAGTCCGTTATCAATGGTAGCTTGCATACTACCTCCATTCATAGCTCCTGTTGTAATCTGCAAGGCAATGTTTGAATCAAAAATAGTTTTGTTTCCTGATACATATCCAGATGCATCGATCAAGTATTTTCCGTTAGAGGAAAAATCAGAATAAGCATTAGGCAAATACAATGCAGTAGCAGTAAATCCTGCAATTACCATTAGAAATAGGAATACGTATTTCACTAGATTACACAATCCCTTATTGCATATTTAATTACTAGGTATAATTTATCACACAATTTGGCAATTCCCGGTTAATTTTCTTTACAAACTAGATTTTGGATTAACTACATTTGATCCAAAATGTTGAATCATGAAATATTCAATGAATCCTCCTGCAAGAAGGAGAGCCAAAACTATTCCTATTTCTATTGCAGTCTGACGAAGCTCAGGTTTTAGAGATTTTTTTCTTATTATTGCAAGTATCAACAAAAGGCTTCTTGACATTCCAATTGAATATGCCACAAGCTCCATCAGACCAAAAGGGGACAAGTAAAGTAGTGCGAGTGGGGGAATTTTTGCTAGTGCAGGTGTTGTTGACACCAATGCTCCAAATGCAACCCCTGTTGACCAAGCTGCAAATGTGCCCCAGGCCAGTCCAAAACCCGGAATAAACATGGGTAGTGCAACTGATGAATTATGTTCAAAAATCCCTATAGCATCTATTCCTTCAACTGCCTTCTGGAATTCTTTGAGAAATGTTTGTGATTCTTCGTCAGATAATTTACTTTGAGTTCCAATTAAATAAGATAAAGAGAAAATTCCAATGAAAATAACAAATACTAGAACTCTTGGTTTTCTAAACAATGATCCATTTTTAGGAGAACTATATTAGAGGTTGGTGGTTGGATCAGATTTAATTAAAAGTCGTATTATGAGACCTTGTTGAAAGAAGAAGTTTCCTCAGCCATAACTTATGCATTAAGCAAAGGATTTCAGATTCATCCTGATGCGTTTAAAATATTAGAAAAAATTGATGTAAAAGAACTTCAGAGCATAATCAAGCAAGTAGTTCGAGAAAAAGCTAAGCAAAATATGTTTTTGATTAATCAAAATGACCTCAAAATGTTTGTGGAATCTGAAATAGATGATAGTATTGAAAATAACCATGTGATTATGTTTGATCCTACAAAAAAGGTTACATCTGCAGAAGGAATAGAAGGTTTTCATGCATTATTTCGAGATAGATATTCAAAATTACTTAAAATTATGATGCAGCGTTCACAGTCAAAGAAACTAACTCCAATTTCGAATGTGACAAATGGCAAATTAGATGAGGAAACTTACATTGCAGGCCTGTTGATGGATAGAAGAATAGATAGAGATGTTACAAAACTTGTCATAGATGACCCTTCTGGCTCAATAGAACTATTAATTTTCAATAAAGAGATACAAGATACTGCAAATTCCCTACAAATTGATCAGTTTGTCATGATATCAATTGCAAGTGGAAAGAATGGTGGATTTTTTGTCAAAGAAATCCTTGTTCCAGACATACCTGACCACATAGCAAATCGTTCAAAGACTGAGACCTACGCTGTCTTCATTTCAGATTTGCACGTAGGAAGTAAGTTCTTTATGGAAAAAGAGTTTTCAGAGTTTGTTTCTTGGCTTTCAAGCCCTGATCCAATAGCAAGAAAAGTTAGGTTTGTACTGGTAGGAGGAGATATTATCGATGGAATTGGCATTTTCCCAAACCAAGACAAGGAATTATTGCTGTTAGATATGGACCAGCAGATGGCAAAGGCTACTGAACTTTTAGACAAAATTCCAAAACATATCAAGGTCTTCATAATTCCCGGAAACCACGACCCAGGAAGAAGAGCACTTCCCCAACCAGCAATTCCCGAAAAGCATAACATGCATCTCTGGAATAGGGAGAATTTTTTCATGTTGGGTAATCCTTCAATGGTTGAGTTAAACGGTGTAAAGATACTGATGTTCCACGGCCAAAGTCTTGACGATGTTGTTGGTAGTACTCCAGGACTTAGTTATGCACAACCAGCAAAGGCCATGCGTGTTTTGCTGAAAACTAGGCATCTCAGTCCAATATATGGTAAGAGAACACCGATTGCGCCGGAGTTGGAGGATATGATGGTAATATCCGAAGTTCCAGATATCTTTCATTCTGGCCACATACATGTTGTTGATCTTGATATGTACAAAGGGACATTGATTGTAAACTCTGGTGCATGGCAAAGCCAGACTCCGTTCCAGGCAAGTGTTGGAATTAGCCCTACTCCTGGAATTGCTATTATTGTAAACCTTGCAACAATGAAGGTTTTTACAAAAGATTTTACAGAAAATTTTAGTTAAGATTACACAAGATCTTCCAAAGCTAGATCTTCTTTGAATGCTTTTTTTACAGTATCAGCATTTAGTGTTAGATTGAATTTTTTGGTTCTTCCATGCATTCCTTGATGAATAATTTTTCCTGTAATTAGCCCAGTCATTTCTATCTCGCTTAGCATTTGTGTAATTCTACGTTGTGTGAGTTCTTTTTGTCTTGTAATTTTACAGAGGTTTTTGTATGAATGGTATATCTCACCAGTGCTGTTTCCACTTGCCTTCATTACTGCAAGTATGAGCAGTTTTTCATGCAGTGGATATGAATTCAATGCTGTGGTTTCCTTATCTTCTTCCATCTTAAGAGAGGCTCTTCTAATATGGTCCTCCTTTACAGTATCAGATTGCTCACGTTCAGCAATCTCACCTGCAACACGTAGAAGGTCAATTGCTCTTCTTGCATCACCATGTTCCTGACCAGACATGGCAGAACTGAGGTTTACGGCTGCTGGCTCTACAGTATTTGGTATAAAAGCAACTTTAATGCGTTCTTCTAGAATCTCTTTGATCTGTCCAACAGAGTAATTGGTAAAGATAACTTCTTCCTCACTCAGGCTGCTTAGGACCCTAGGATCTAACCGTTCCTTGAATGTAAGATCGTTAGAAATTCCTATCAAAGTTAACGTGCCTTTTTTTAGCCTCTCATTTGCTCTTGTTAATGAATAGAATACATCCTTGCCTGATTTAGAAACAAGTTCTACAAGATAATCAATTTCATCTATTACAAATACTGTGTTTAGGCCATTTTTCTCAATTACTGCAATAATACGGTTGAATACTTCACTAATTGAAAGTCCTGTTGAAGGTAGTTCTTTTTGGGATAAAAGGCCTAATTGCCTGCCTAATTTTACTAGTAATCCATAGAGGGTAGTCTCTTCTTTTGCATTAGCATAAAGTAATTGGATGGGAAAAGAATTGTCCTTTACTCTTTCTTGTATTTTACCCAAAACTTTTTTGACTACAAGAGTTTTTCCAGTACCTGGTTTTCCATAAACTAGTAGATTGGATGGACGTGATTTTTTCAATAATGGTAATAATGATTGGGTAACCTTTTTTTGTTCATCTTCACGGTGTAAAATTATGTCTGGGATAAATGAAAAATGTAGGACTTCACGATTTTTGAATAATGATTTTCCACTCTGTGCATCATCAAGTAATTTATCAATTGGATCTTTTGTCATTGACCCACACACCATTGTTTCGTCTCTATCCACATATGGATTCTACTATACTAATTAGATTAGAATAGAATAACTAAACCAAATTTAGTATATCATTAATTATTTTTATTTTATTTTTCATTAAAAAAATAATTTTAAAAAGCTAGAGTGGAAGTGTAGGTGTGTGGGCCTTCCTAGGATGATCTTAACAATTAGTGAACTTTCTGTTAACTTTTGGTCTTGAAGAGCCCAAAATGACCCCTTTATTTCTAGTCTAGGCGTGAAGATGGGTCTTAACATTGTTAATATCCTAAAGAATACCCCTTTATTTCCACTCCAGGCATGAGTTTTGGGGGTATTTGGATATAAAGTCCAGAGAGGATGTTAAGATGCTAAAAACACTCCTTCGTGGCCTAGGCAGTGAATGTTAACAAACCTAGGTGTTAACAATTCTTCTATGATCTATTCAAGTGTTAACTGGTTACCAGATCGATCCCAATGGCCCGAAAAAGAATCAGAATAGACTTGGAAGACTCGGATGGAGCCAAGTACAATTTTAGCCTAGAGGGTAATGTTACCCGTGAAAAAATGCTAAAGATATTCGAATTGATGAACCTGATGAACATAGAAGAGCCAGAGGCTGCAACCCAGTTGGATTCCATTGGTGCCAAGATATGGAATGTGATAGACAAGAACTTTCCAATAGGCAAGTTTACCTCCTCAATGATATTGGAAAAATATGAAGATGAGTATGAGGAACCAATCAAACTAAGCGTGATTTCCACATATCTTTCTAGGTTTGCCGTAAAAGGAAGAGTGGCTAGGGAAAAACAAGGGAAAGAATGGGCCTACCAGATACTAAAGATAGCCCAAAGAGAGAAAAACCCGACTTAGGAGATTACTACCTTTTTGACCACTAGATGATCGCCATCTATTGTGATCTTGACATAATCTCCTTTCTGGAGCTCTAAGAATTTTCTAAAGTCCTTAGGAATTGAGATTGTTCCTGCAGTGGTAATTTTGATTAATTGTTCATTAGACATGTTATAATATTATAAGAACAATAATTTAAGAATTTAGTATTATCTAGGTTTATTAATTTACTGTGATTTTAGATGACTCTAACAGAAAAGAGGAAGGGATTGAAGATTAACCAATTGAAAAATTACTAAAATGAAGTCTTGATTTCTTGATCTGAAAACTAATGATGCATTAAATTATTGGGCTGGAGTCATCTTGACAATCCCTATTCTTGTTAGACCCTTGTCAGTTATTTTATAGGAAAATGGCTTTGTTGACATGTCTCTTTCAACCAAACCATCCTCGAACAACTTCTTTAACATACGTGATGTATGTTCTCGAGTCCTTCCTATTGTGACCTGGATATCACGTGATGTCATAGGTTTCTCTGTGATTAATCGTAGAATGTGATCAGTCGCACTACCAAACTGCATATTTTGGATTCTTTCCTTTGGCTTGTCTTCTTTGACCATAACCGGAGGCTCTTGCTGCACTTTCTGTTCCTTTGGCTTTGAAACTTGTGCCTGAGGGAGCTCCTCTGTTTCTTGTGTCATTTCCAATGAATCTAAACGAATTTTCATATCTATTAGTAAGTTTTCATAATATTGGAAGCGTTCTGTTAGAATTTTTGCATTTTCAGACTCTGATACTAGTCGTGGTTTTACCTTATTGTAGACTGTAATAGCTACGAGCCCACCAATGAATGAAGCAAAAATGCCTAGAATTACACCTACATCTGGAATGTCTACTAACATCACGGTGTAACATTAGATGATGTGATTTATCATATTTGAGTAAAATTATTTCACACCTTACACATCAATATCAAACATATTTTATCACAACTAATCACAACTCATTCCTGGAAACATGTCTATTCTGAAGCCAAATCATAGTTTACAAGTTCGTTTTAGTAGTTCTCGTATCACAGACATGATTTCTTCCTCACGTTCAGGAAAAACATCACTACTTTTAATCACAGAAACCTGTTCGGAGAGACGGTTTATCACATCCATGTCATCATCACCAAGCACGCCTAGACCTCTAAGCAAGATCCATGAATAGCATAGTGCTGTCAACTTGTCTTTACACTGTGTTACTTGTCGATAAAATGCCCCTTTACTAATGGTAAACTGGGAGTCTGTAAGGTTCTTACGTTTTAAAATAATTTCAATTTGTCTTTCAGTAAATAATGATTTTTCTATTATTTGTCTTGTAATATTATTAAAATTATCATCTGGAGGAGTGCTCATAGCTATACAAATCTGTATGACTATGTTCAATTAAACTTTTAATCAATAGGTATTCAACCACTTCGTATGCAAAAGACAGAAAATTATCTTCATGTTATCAGGAAGAAAAAGGGCACACTTCTCTTTGTATTAATTGACTCTGAAAATTCTGCAGGACACTCCGCTTCAACTTTAGCCAAAGAAGCAGAAAAGAGTGGTGCCTCGGCAATTTTGGTTGGTGGTTCATCAGCCACTGATCAACTCACCATGACCGAGACCGTATCTAGCATTAAAAAAGCAGTAAAGATACCAGTAATTCTCTTTCCTGGCAACGTTACAGGTGTGGTTCCTGGTGCCGACGCAATACTATTTAGCTCACTTTTGAACTCTGATAATCCCTACTTTATCTCACAGGCACAAGCCTTAGGAGCACCAAGCGTTCTAAGATTTGGTCTTGAACCTCTTCCTACAGCCTATATCATTATTGGAGAGGGAACTACCGTATGGCATGTCGGCTCAGTAAGAACAATTCCATTTGACAAACCTAGTCTGGCTGTCATGTATGCCCTATCGGCCCAGTTCATGGGGATGAGATTTGTATATCTTGAAGCAGGCTCTGGAGCCAAATCTAATGTAAAACCCGAGATGGTTGCAGCAGTAAGAAAACTTTTCAAAGGATTTCTTATAGTAGGAGGAGGCATTCGTAGTCCAGAAACTGCTGAAGAGATAGCCAAAGCCGGTGCAGATGCCATAGTGATTGGAACCTTCATTGAGAAGGGTGGAAGTTTCAAAACGATTTCCGATATCGTAAAAGCCATCCAATCTGTAAGGAAATAACATGTCTGAGAACCTAGCATTGCGACTCAAAGAAGTCCCAATGCCTCAATACTATTTTGACTATTACACCAAGATATCTGAGGAAGTTTTTACTATTTTTGAACAGGCTGCATCTGCCAAGGCAACACTTGCAGATTCTTCTGGTATGGTAGAGCCAAAGATTGCATTTGATCTTGCAGATCGTGTATCTAAAATGCACGACATTGACGTAACTGATAATCTAAGATCTCTCATTCAAAATACTACCAAAGAATTGGCTGCCCTCAAGCTTGCAGAGGACATAGCTCAAGGCAAGTATTCTGGGCCTGATACTGGGCTTCAGGAAAAACTTGATCTTGCCGTGCGTGTGGCTTTGGCTATAGTTACAGAAGGAGTCACCATTGCACCTCTCCAAGGAATAAGCGAGGTTCAAATCAAAAAAAACGCAGACGGTTCTGAATATCTATCCGTATCATTTGCAGGTCCTATTAGATCAGCAGGAGGAACAGAAGCTGCCTCTACCATGCTCATTGCAGATCATGTGCGAAAGATAGCGGGACTTGCAAAATATCAGGCAAATTCATTTGATGACGAGACTGGTAGATTTGTAGAAGAGTTAAGGGTATACGAGAGAGAAGTTGGAAGCTTTCAATTTCATGTTCCAGATCAAGATGTGATAAATGTGATCTCTAATCTTCCAGTTGAACTTGATGGTGTAGATACCGACCTGGTTGAGATTGTAAGCCATAGAAACATGGTACGAATAGGTACCAATAGAGTACGAGGTGGAGCCCTTCGTGTACTAAATGATGGGCTCATTGGAAGATCCCGTAAATTACTCAAACTCATCGAATTGTACAAGCTTGATGGCTGGGATTGGCTCAAGGATCTCAAAGGGGCTATCCAGACAGGCGATGCAGATGCAGCAGCTCACAGAATGAGAGAGGTGATTACAGGGAGATCGGTACTTTCCATGCCTAAAAAACTAGGGGGATTTCGATTAAGATATGGCCGTTCATGCAATACTGGCTTTGCCTCAATTGGTATTCATCCTGTGGTTGCAGAGATACTGGACCATGCCATAGCCGTAGGGACTCAGATTAAACTTGATGTCCCTGGAAAAGCTTCCACTGTAGCTTTTGTAGACTCGATTGATACACCGATTGTCAGACTAACCAACGGTAATGTTGTAAAAATAAAAGATACTGCTCATGGGATTCAACTAAAACCACATATTGCAAAGATTCTCCATCTTGGAGATATTTTGATCAGTTATGGAGATTTTCTGGAAAACAATGCCGAGCTTATACCTACTGGATATGTAGAAGAGTTCTGGTCCCAAGAACTACTAGATAAAGTAACGAAGTACGAACCAAATGACACTGAACTTCTAAGTTATGTAAACAAGATTCCAGAACTAGAAGAAGCATTTAGGATATCACTGAATTTTGGTATTGGTCTTCATCCACATTATCTCTATTATTGGGATCAAATTACAATTGAGGAATTTGAAACAATTCTCAAACCTACAAAATATGAATCAGATCTTATTATTTACCCAACTGAGACAAAAGATATTCTAGAAAAATTAGGTGTTCCTCATGAAGTTGCAGGCAACACCATTCTCCTAAAAGATGTAGAGGCAAAAGTTTTCTTTTATTTATTATTTAGAAAACCAATACAACTTGAAAAAGATCTCTCTGTTCCTCAAATTATAACAAACTCATCTGGCATAAAAATACCAAACAAGTTTTCAACCTCTATTGGAGTAAGGGTCGGAAGGCCAGAAAAAGCTGCACTACGAAAAATGAAACCACCAGTTCATACTTTGTTCCCAGTTGGAAACAAAGGCGGAGCATCCAGAGATTTACTCAAGGAGGCAAAGCAACCAAACTTTTACTGTAACATATACAACAGATTCTGCAAAGAGTGTAACATACCTTCCATTAGTATAGCATGTTCAAAATGTAATACAAAAACAAGTACAATTTTCATATGTAACAAATGTAGAGATGAGCTTGATACCGATTATTGTGCAAAATGCAAATCACGAACACATGCACACTCATATCGCTCATTTCCTCTCAAGGATTTACTGTATACGGCCCAAGAGAGGACTGGATTTAGGGCACAGGAACCATTCAAGGGCGTAAAGGAGCTGATAAACCAAGATAGAGTGCCAGAGCCACTTGAAAAAGGCCTGATAAGGCAAAGTCTTGGACTCAATGTCTTCAAGGACGGTACAATTAGATTTGATACAACAAATGCTCCGCTCTCACACTTCAAACCTTCTTGGATTGGAACAACACCGGAAAAACTGGTTAAACTTGGATACACTCATGATACTAACGGCAATCCACTTGAAAACTCTGATCAGCTTGTTGAACTCCGAGTACAAGATGTGATAATTCCTAAAGAATGTGGAGATAGCCTTGTTTTTGTCTGTCAATATATTGATCGAGAGCTTGCAAAACTCTTTGGACGCCAATCATTTTACAATGTAAAAAGTAGTGATGATCTGGTAGGTCATCTTATCATTGGTCTTGCACCGCATACATCTGTTGGAATTGTGGGCAGAATAATCGGATACACCAACACTCAAGTGTGTCTTGGAACTGCAGTATGGCATTCTGCAAAAAGGCGTGATGCTGATGGTGATGCAGATTCTATAATGTTGTTAATGGACAGTTTACTTAATTTCTCAAGACTGTTTTTATCTGACAGAATTGGTGGGTTGATGGATGCTCCACTACTTGTTCAACCTATTGTAATTCCACAAGAGGTACAAAGACAAGCTCATAACGTTGAGGTTGTAAAGGCATATCCACTTTCATTCTTTGAATCTACTCTCAAAAAGGAAAAAGCAAGTGACATTAAAGATGTTGAAATTTTAAAATCAAGATTAGAAACAGAAAGGCAATTTCTTGGACATGACTTTACACATCCTACATCTACTTTGACCACATCAAAATCAAGAAGTGCCTACTCTACACTTGGTTCGCTTCTTGAGAAGCTTGATATGCAAATCAGGACTGCAGATATCATAAATGCGGTTGACCCAAGCGAAGTGGTATCAATGGTAATGACCACCCACCTACTTCCGGATATTATGGGTAACCTCAGAGCTTATTCAGGCCAGTCTTTTCGTTGTACTGCATGTGGTGCAAGTTACAGAAGAGTTCCTCTCATAGGAAAATGCCTTGAATGTGACAATAAACTAATTCAAACCATGACCAGGCCATCTGTACAAAAATATCTCAAACTTGCAAGAAGAATGCTAAACAAGTACACAATCACACCATATCTTCGAGGACGTGTACTTTCACTCTTGGATGAATTGGAGTTAGTATTTGGTAAAGAAGAAAGTAGTCAGTCTATTCTTACAGACTTTGCCTAGCGGATCTTGATATAGTCGTAGCCGCCATGTTTACTTTCAAAACAATAGCGAACCTTTTGGAAATCTTTTCTAAATTTCTTAACCTCTAATGCGATTTTTTTCTTGTCTTTTTTATCCACTACTACTTTTTTGATAAATTCTGCCACTTGTTTCATGTCTGATTCTTTCATACCAAGTCGTGTGAGCTCTGCAACACCAAGTCTCATTCCACCTGGATGGAAATAATTGCGTCCAGCCTTAATGTCTCCTGGTATGAGCTGTCTGTTTACGATAATGTTTGCCTTTTCAAGATCTGCTTCAATTGATCCACCATCACCAAATGAAAGTACATTCACAACTATCTGATGAGATTTTGTAAATCCTCGTTTTTCACCAAGTACTGAAAACCCAAATGAGTTTAGTGCTTCTGCAAGTGCTTTTGCATTCTTTATGACTTGGACTGCATATTTTTTACCAAATTCCAACATCTCTGCATAAGCAATTGCCTTTCCTGCCATGTGGTGCAAGTGATGGTTACTGGTCATTCCTGGGAATGTGGCTCTCTTGATACTCTCACCATATTTTTCAAATGAACAAACCATTCCACCCTGAGGACCAAACAAAGTCTTGTGTGTACTCATTGTCATTGCATCTGCACCTTCTCTTAGTGGATCTTGGAACTGTCCACCTGCAATGAGGCCTGCAACATGAGCACCATCATAATTGATAAACATATTATAACTTTTCAAAAAATCTGCAAGTTCTTTAACTGGATGTGGGAACAAGAACACAGAACCTCCAAACATTGCTAATTTAGGAATCTTTCCAGCTTTTTCAAGTTCCTTGACTTTTTCTTTTGTTTTATCTACATCAATTGTCATCTCTTCTGCATCAAACGGATAGAATTCAATGTCTAGTCCATGTACAAGACCTGCAGTACCTGCATGTTCTTTCTTTCCATGTGATATGTGACCTCCAGATGGAATGGAAGGAGCAAGCATTGTATCTCCTGGATTTGTAAATGCTGAATAGATAGCTAGATTTGCTACAACACCAGAAATTGGTCTTACATCAACAAATTCTGCCTTGAATAGTTTTTTTGCAAGTGCCATACACTTGAATTCTACTTCATCAATGTAGATGCAGCCTGCATAGACTCGCTCACCTGGCCAACCTTCTGCATATCTATTGGCAAAGTCTGAAATTGTTGCCTCTCTGACTGCCGGACTTGTGACATTTTCACTTGCAATTAGAGGAATTGAATTTGCAAACCATTGATTGTGAGTCTTAAGCATTGAAAGTACTTTATTGTAAGATGATCGTGGCGAAGAACGAGACATGTCTAATTCCGACAGTTTTCCTAATTTAAAAACATCGTTCGACAGTGTTAAAAATTATCTATTTCAGGTGTAAAGGATTTTGATCTCATAAGACATAATAAGGGAAAATTGACCTCTTGCAAATATGTCGATTCAGTCTTCTGCTGGTGGAATCCCAGTTGTTATTCTAAAGGACGGTACTCAACAGACCAAGGGTCGTGATGCCCAGAAAAACAACATTGCAGCAGCAAAATTGATTGCAGAAATCGTTCATTCTAGTCTAGGTCCACGAGGAATGGACAAAATGCTAGTAGATTCACTAGGTG
>JBOGQV010000154.1:0-4186 GCA_050749145.1 Nitrosotalea sp.
ATTAGGTATTTCTATGGCCAGAGGCCTCTGGCCTCAAATGCTTCCAACACTCTGCCGACTGCAAGAACCATACTTGCTTTTCTCATGTCTACATTGTGTTTCTTTGAGAGAGCATACGTATCATGGAATCCACGTACTATGTGATGTTCCATCTTACCTGCCACTTCATCAAATGTCCAGTAGTATCTTTGCAAGTTTTGTACCCACTCTAGATAGGATATGCATACACCTCCAGAATTTGCCAAAATATCTGGAATAACCATAATTTTCTTCTGGAATAAAATGTCGTCTGCTTCAGGTGTTGTAGGACCATTTGCAGCTTCTGCAATTATTTTACATTTTATGTTTCTTGCAATCTGTGGAGTGATTTGATTCTCAAGTGCAGCAGGTACCAGTACATCACATGGAGTAGTAAGAAGTTCTTCTGTTGATACCTTTTTGCTTCCAGGATATCCAACAACACTTCCATGTTTATTCTTGTATTCTAGAACCTTCTTTGAGTCAAGCCCTTTTGGATTAACTATAGAACCTTTAGAATCACTTACTCCGATAATTTTTCCGCCCATCTTTTCAATATATCCAGCAGCATGAGTTCCCGCATTACCATAACCTTGGATAACAATTTTTGCACCCTTGAGATTTAATCCAACCTTCTTTGCACCTTCTCTTACACAATAAGCAACACCAAGACCAGTAGCGACATCTCTTGCAAGAGAGCCTCCGGAAGGAATTGGTTTTCCTGTAATAACAGCTGGTTCTGATTGTCCATGCATTACACTATAAACATCCATTATCTGTGCCATTTCTTTACCAGTGGTATACACATCAGGAGCTGGGATATCTTTGCCTGGTCCAATAATTTCAGATATAGCATATGCATATCTTCTTGTCATTCGCTCTTTTTCTCCAGCTGAAAGCCTTTTTGGATCACAGATAATTCCACCCTTACCGCCTCCAAATGGAACATCAACAATTGCGCATTTCCAAGTCATCCACATTGAGAGTGCCTTAACCTCTTCGATTGTAACATCGGGGTGATATCGAATTCCTCCTTTGTGTGGACCTCTAAAGTCATTATGTTGTGATCTATATCCAGTGAATACTTTGATTCTACCATCATCCATTTTGACAGGTAGTGAAACGGTTAGAATTTTTTTCGGGTTTGCAAGCATTTCGTGAATGCCAGCATCAAGTTTTAAAATTTTAGCTGCATCTGCGAGTTGTTTGAGAGCATTTTGCCAAGGATCGATTTTAGTCAATCTTAACCGATATGTCTCACGGCATATTGTATTTAAATTTGTTGAGGTTTGTTGTTTATTTTTTAGTATCTTGATCGGGTTTTGCAGATCCGCTCAGTTTAGAATCTACCAGATTACGTAGATCATCATCTGTCTTTCCCTCAACGTTAACTCCCAGAGACTTGGCAAGTGTTTCTAGTTTCTGTCTCTCAGACATGACAGGTCCTGAAATATTGATGTTAAACTCCCCTTTGGCTTTCTGGATTTCTTCTTGAACCATGTTTTTTGTTTTATCATATTGTGCCATAACTCGAGCAAGTTTTTTTGTTGCATCTGGTAGTCTTTTAGTTCCTAGCAATAACACCAATGCAACCAAGATAATCATTATCCAGTCATTGCCTATGATGTTGAGTGTAAAATCAGACATGGAAGAATTCAACCTGTTTCTAAAATTAAAGCTTTAGACTAGTATGACTTCTTTTTTCTTGAGAAATACAAATCCTAGTACAAACAGTCCTGTAACAAATAAGACAAGATAAGGAATTGAACTTCCAAAAGAATTTGCAATCACACCAATGATCAGAGGTCCAAACGCCCATCCTATTCCAAAAGTTGCTTCATATGCACCAATTAAGGCTCCCACATTTTCTTTTGTCTTTCTCATTATGATCTCAAATGTTAATGGGAAATACACACTGAATCCAAATCCAAGTACTAGTACCGCCACACTAAATTCCAGAAAAGAATGAGAGTAAAACAGAATCAGCATTCCAGCAGATATAGACACTATAACAAACAATAGACTAGTAAGAAATTTTTTCATCAGAAAGTTAGATGTCAATAGTGAAACAAGACGAGAGATTCCAAATACAAAGAAGAGAAGTTCAATATTTGATTCTGAGATAGATCGTTCACTCATGTATACAGGTAGAATCGCTAAAAATACACCAAAACTCACACTACAAAATAAAAGAATTGCAATTACTGTTGGAAATTTCATTAAATGTTTTGCAGATGCAATAGATATGATTCCATTATGATTTGTAGTCTTATCTTTTGATAATACTAGTGAAGAGACAAGGGAAGTCGCAATTGCAAATGCGGCAATTTGGAAGATCATCCTGTAAGTAGTATCAAAGTGTTCAAACAAAAATGAGCCAGCAAGAGGTCCAATCATAAGACCTACAACAAAAAAGGCCATAAATCTAGACATTGCTTTTACACGATTTTGCGGACTGGTAGATTGTGAAATGATGGATTCACACGGAGGCCAGAAAAAGGAATGTGCAACTCCAACCAGAGTTCTAAATATTATAACCTGTGGTACAGAATCTGCAACAGATAGCAAATAAATCGATACGGTATCAAGAGCAAGTCCAAGAGAAAGAAGGAGACCTTTGTTAAATCGGTCAAGTAATAATCCAACAAAAAGTGGAATGAACATGTAGGGAATAAAATTTGAAAACCCAATAACTCCAAGATCAGAGTATGATGCACCTAGATCTTTTGAAAATAGTGGAACTATTGGATTATGCATGCCATAAGAAAATCCAACAATTAGTGCTATGATGTAGACAAGAATTACTTTATTCATCTTACTTGTATGCGGCAACCATGATTGCGCCCCCAAGCATACCTTTTTCAAATTCTACTCTTGCAAACTTTTCAAGCAAAAGCGACTCTAGTTTCTTGTTCTGAGGCCATAATTTGTACGTGCCATAAAGAGTGGCAAATTTGAGACCCAATCTCCCACCCCCAATAACTGCAAGTATAGGCAGTATTGCTCGGAGATAAAATGACACACCTACTCGGATTACAGGATTATCAGGCTTGCCTAGATCTACTATAACAAACCTTCCACCTTTTTTTAGAACCCGATGTATTTCAGATATTGCAATTCGAAGACTAATTGCATCCCTTAGTGAGTAACCTGTAAGTACAGCATCAAACTGTTCGTCACGAAATGGAATGTGTTCAAATACACCACATGTTAAAACGGGTGTTAAAGAAAATAACCTGCTAGTGTTTTTGAGCATCGGTCTTAATGGATCATACAAAGTTATGTTGATTTTATCATCACAGATCTTTGATGCAGTTTTTGACATGTTACCAAAGCCTGAGCCAGCATCAAGTATATGATCTCCAGGATTTACTCGTCCCTTTATTCCTCTTTGGCGAAATTCAGAATCTCTTCCAAGTGAGATTAGAGAATTTACTTTATCATAGACAGGAATTATTTTTTCCAAAACATCGAGGACTTCACCCCAATAGCTCCCAAGACCCACATAAGTCTGGAAATAATACGATATTATATGTCATCAGGGTTTTATACACATTTTACACTCAGAAGTTTACTCGTAATCAACACTAGATAAGAACCAAAAATTAAATCATCCAGAATCTTTCTTTTGAACTAGTGCATTATTGTCCCAAGTGTAAATCCAAGATAGACGTACAACGTACTTTTAATCAGAAAATACATTTTAGCTGCCCCAAGTGTAAAATTGAAGACATTATAGATTCCAAGAAAAATTTGGATGAGGCATTTTTAGAATTTTTAATAAAATTTGACAATCATGAGATACCAACTAAGAACGAATCAGAATCAACTCTAGAAAAAGAAGGCATGCTGCAAACTGAAGAGGAAATAAACAAGATGATAGGAGGTGCAAAGATTGCAGAGATTACCAAATTAGTTCTTTTCTCAAAGAGGTATTATGTATCACACTTTAAGATAATAGAAGAGCCCGAGCCTGAAATGGGTTCAACTGTAATAGATTCTGGTCTTGACCAACGCATTATTCAAGCCTTGGAGTCAAAAGGCATAAAGAAATTCTACAAATTCCAAGAGGAAGCGATACACCACATTGTTTCTGGTGACAATGTTGTAATTACTGCACCTACTGCATCTGGAAAAACAGAATCATTTGTGGTACCAATCATAGAAA
>JBOGQV010000155.1:0-10339 GCA_050749145.1 Nitrosotalea sp.
TTCCATCACCAATTGGTGCCACTCAATCGTATGGCGGTTCTGGATATTCAATAGAATCTAGTGAAGCACCATGGACTAGAGGAAATGCAAGCACTAGGATCGATCTAAAAGGCGGTTATTACCCTGCGCAACCCAAAGACACACTTGAATCAATAAGAAAAGACATCTGTGATGATATGTACAAATATTTCCAGATAAAAGTAGAAGCGCAACATCATGAAGTTGCTACTTCCGGTCAATGTGAGATAAATCTTCTACATGATGATACAATCGTTACGGCAGATAACGTTGTTACTACAAAAAATCTTGTAAAGGTAAAATCCAAGAAAAATGGAAAAGTTGCAACCTTTATGCCAAAACCCATCTATGGGGATAATGCATCAGCAATGCACATGCATCAAAGTATCTGGAATGGAGAAAAAAATATGATGTATGATCCAAATGATAAAGTTTCTGAGCTTAGTCAATTAGGTAGATATTATATTGGAGGTTTACTTGATCACGCCGATGCACTATGTGCAATATCTAATCCTACTACTAACTCATACAAAAGACTTGTACCCGATTTTGAAGCACCGGTAAATGTGTGCTGGGGTATCGGCAATAGATCCTCTGCAATTAGAATTCCAATGTATTCTAGAGGAAACGAAAAAAGCAAAAGAGTAGAATACCGTGTACCAGATCCTACTGCAAACATATACCTTCTTGAGGCTGCATTACTTTTAGCAGGTCTTGATGGAATTAAAAATAAAAAAGATCCAGGTGATCCTGTTGAGGAAAATGTCTATAGGCTAACCCCGGAGCAAAAAAGAAATTATAAAATCAGATCACTTCCAAGTACACTAAGGGACGCTTTAGAGTCATTAAAAAGTGACCTCAAGTTTCTGGAACATGTATTTACTAAGGATTTTCTCGATACTTACATTTCTATGAAATATGCAGAATTTGAAGCGTTTGCACAAACTCCAACACCATGGGAAATCTCAATGTATATTGATGTATGACTAAGTGGAAGCAAGAGTATCTTTAGGTTCCATTTTTTTTGCACTTCCAAGACCAATGGTAGTTATTATTACTGTAGAAATTATTACTACAAAAATTATTTGTGGGTACGCAGATGCATTTGGAATGCCGAGAGTTAATGGAATGGTGGCTAATACTGCAGCTGCAAGTCCACGTGGAAGCATGACTGACGTGACTTTTCTTTCAAATGGAGAAAACCTCTTGGTAAGAATTATTTTTGATATGCCATACCGTCCTATGTAAAATACGATTGCCATCACTATTCCAAATACGATGAATCCAAACTGGCCAAAATTCGCTAGTAGGCCAATAAATACAAAGAAAAAGGATCTAACTATGAACGTTATTTGTTCATGAAATGAGTTATCCGTTGAAACCTCAGGCATTTTTAGTCTAAGGCGACGTCCAAGCACCTGCTTATTTCCTAACATCAGACCAAAGATTAGTGCTGTAAGGGCACCAGATTCGCCAAAAGATTTTGCTAAAAAGAATAGTACAAACAAAATTCCAAGTGTTAACATGTAAGCATGTTTTGTGTTTGATAATTTTGAGCTCAGATACATCCAGGGTAAGCCAACTCCAAAACCCAAAAGTAACCCCACTCCTACGGATCTTGCTGCAGTTATGCCAATTAGACTAGGATCAAAATTGTGAGATGTGATCTGGCTGAATAATAAAAATGCGCCAATAGTTGCAAGAATATCTGTAATTGCAGATTCCAAACTGAGCATTGCCTTTACATCATCGGAAATTGCAAGTCTTCGAACTAGGCCAAAAACAACAATAGAGCTACTACCGCCTATGATTATCCCTAACAGTAATCCATCTACCAAATGCCACCCAAGTCCATATACTGCAATGACTGCTGCTGAAATGGTAGATACTATGAATCCAGATACTGCAAGCAAAATTGCAAAGTGGGCAGTTTTAATTATACTTTTGATGTCAAGGTTGAGCCCTCCATCAAACATGATTATTATCAATGCAAGAGCTGAAAAATATGGAACTATCTTTAATATCACATCAGGATGTATTATGCCCAAGATTGGTCCAACTATGACACCAAAAACCATGAGAAATGTGACATCTGGAATACCAGTCTTCCTAAAAAACGCCTCACCGCCAACACCTATGAATATTATAATTCCTACAGCTAAAAGAACAACTTCTGCTGATGCTAAATTTATTCCATGAAATAAATTACTAATCAGATAATGATTTAGATCAGAAATACTATTTTTCAAAAAATTTGAGTTGAGTATTTGTTGTACTTGTTCCGAGTACGTTGAATTCTCCAATATGAATATGATTGATAAAAAATTAAATGGCAAATTGCACCCACTTATCTATTTTTAACATGTTTAAAAGTTTAGAACATGATAAATTACATGAATGCGCATAATGTGATAATGTCACAGTCCGGTATTGTTTTTTATGCATTATTGATAGTTTTTCTATTTGTTCCAGTACATATAGCATCTGCAGAAAATAAGACAATTACCATACCCCTGGGAGCATCAAATCCACATTTTGAAACAGAGGCCAAATTTTGGTATTTGCCACCAATTGTCACAATCAATAGTGGTGATACAATAACGTGGGTAAATTCAGACAATGAGATACATACTGTGACAAGTGGAAGAGGAATTGACAGGGGTCAATTTGCACAAGGTATAACATCAGGAACACCTGATGGATATTTTGATAGTGGGTCTTTCAAGTCCAAAAATTCATGGTCGTTTACTTTTGATAAATCTGGAACATTCTATTATTTTTGTACTATACATCCTTGGATGAATGGAGCCATAGTTGTAAATAATGCCATACCTGATTCTGCTACTGACGCACAAGGAAATAAAATTGAAAAATTTCCAGTGGTACAATATAGTCTAGGAAGAGAAGTTGAGGCAGATATGACATGGGAGCCACATGTTATTCTTACAGGTGAGAAAGTTACATTTGTTTTTCAATTCTATAATCCACAAAATTCTAAAGTTATATCTCCCATTGAATATCATTATGCGATAATGCAAAATGGAACAGAGTTATTCAGTACGGACGGTGCAACTCAATTTAGTGGAGATTACAAATACTTTGTATTCAAAAATCCAGGACCTATCGAAATAAAACTTGAGAAAATTGGTAATACAGACTTGTCTGTAGTATATTCCACGATAGTATTTCAAAATCCTTCTGAAGTTAAAACTGATGTATCAATAATTCAACCTGCAAGAAACATACTCCTAAGTCAGGAAATCCAGGTGATCTTCATTGGTCCTCCGATCGCACTTTTTGTATTTATCATCATATGGGCAAAATGGGGCGATAAATTCAGGAAAAAGAATTTAGGAAAAATAGAGAAAAAATCTGCTATATGACTTGATAATGATATTATAAAATGAAACTGAGAGGAATCCAGATTCTAAAAGAAACAATGATCACAAACATATTTGTTGTGGGTGATAAAATATTTTATAAATTAAAAATGATGGAAATGAGTTATTTTTGATGTAATTTTCCACGTTTGATTGTTGTCAAAATTCCGACACCACTCATAACACCAGCTACTGCCATTGCTGCTATCCATGTAACAGATTCCAATGGTCCGTGAGGATCATCTGCAGTTGTTAATGCAAATGCGTGTGGAATGAGTGTAAAGACAACAATTAGGGACATCATGCCAAATAATGTAGTCATTGATTTGGTTTTGTCTGTTATTGTTTTCATTACAATTCACATTATAGAATCATTGTATTTCAATGTCATAGATTGCAGTGTGTACTATCTACCATTTATGCCACATTTTAGAGAGTTACATATGATTGAAATTACTGCAAAGATAATGATCAACTCTACTGTTAAAAAAGTCTGGAGTGTCATATCTGCAATTGAAAGGGATCCTTATTTTTGGAAAGGAATGATCAGAGTAAGAAACAAATCACATGATGGTAATGTATTTACCCGAGAGGTAACATTGAGTAACTCCGACAAATGTTATCAGAAAATTATTCTTTTTTACCTAGAAGGCGTTCACATAAAGTGGACTAGGGGTTCACTGACTGGCATAAAAGATATTTTATTGACTCCAATTGGAAACCAGACTCTTTTGGAAGTTCAAATGAATTATACAATAAACGGAATTGCACAACTTCGTTCAAGACACATTTCAGAAGAATTGCGAGATGAAGCTGAACTGGCATTACAATTGATAAAAGAAGACATTGAGAAAATTCAATCATTTGAAATTAAAGAAAGAAAACAATGGGTTGACTTAATTCGTGAGTAAACATAAGCAAATTCTTGCAAAGCAAGAACTAGATGTAGTTGCAAACGTTCCTGTTCCAATAAATGAAGTTTTTCCAAGGTGTACCACTCGTGATTGTAAAAGATGGCCAATAATCACAGATAATGTATCAGGTGAGATCCTTTGCGGTTCATGTGGACTAGTTTTAGAAGAAAAATCTCTGGAAACTGTTTCATCGCATTGGTCTGATCCAGTAGATTATTTGACAAAAAAAAATTCTGGTTCAATGAACTCTTTGACAATGTTTGATATGAATATGACCACAATAATGTCAAAGAGAGATAGCATGGGAAAATCTCTTTCTAGGTACACCAAGAATGAGTTTTATCGCCTCAACATACTGAATACCAGAAGTATAGTCGCTTCTAAAAACAAGACGCTTCGATCTGGCCTTTTATTTCTTAACATGTTACAAATGAAATTGGGAGTACCTGATTCTATAGCAGAAAATTCTGCACACATGTATAGAAAAGCCATACGCGCAAAGTTGACAGTTGGACGAAAATCAAAAAATATAATCTGTGCATGCATATATGCATCTTGCAAGCAATACGGTATACCAAGATCAATTTTTGAAATATCAACTGCTAGTAATATAAGTAAAAAAGAAATTGCGAGAACATATCGAAGTTTAGTTGAGAGATTGGATTTATCAATAAATCCTTTTAGTTCTAGAGAATTTCTGGCAAGTATTGCAAATGAGGCAAAAATTAGCGAAAAATCAAGAAGAGATGCCTTGGAAATAATTTATTCCATTGAGAAAGCAGGGCTATCACAAGGAAAAAATCCAAAAGCGTTAGCATCCGCATCACTTTATCTGGCTTGTGTCCTAAACGCAGAAAGAAAAACCCAAGCAGCGATAGCAAAGGCCTCCAGAATTACATCCACTACTATAAGAGCAAGATATTATGATTTGAAAGAGTTCTTTCTTGAATCGATAGAATCTTAACAAGTTTGATAAAACTAGATACAAAAATTATAAAAATACGGTTACCGTATAAATGCAAATCTTAAAAGCTCAACAATACTTACTAAAATGAGTTGAACTCAAGTACCAAAAAGACATCCACTATTACCTTCAGACTGGATGAAAATACGATTGAAGGATTACGTAATGAATCAAATAATAGAAGAGTAAGCACCAATACGCTTGTAAATCAGGCATTAAGGCAATTCTTAGATTGGGGAATGTATGAATCAACAGTAGGATTTGTCATAATTAACAAACAAGTCTTCATACATGTTTTTGGAAAACTAAGCCAAAAAGAAATAATAGACATTGCCGCACGGGTTGGCAAAGATGAAGTAAAGAATATTGCTTTATTCATGAAAGGCAGAATAGATATCAAGTCATTTTTGGCATGGTTTGAATTACGAATGATAAACTCGTCAGTTCAAGTAAGTCATATTCATGAAGATGATCATTTTCACAAGTATGTTATGAAGCATGAATTGGGGAAAAACTGGTCGCTATACCACAAAACAATTCTCGAATTGATATTCGAGGAATTATTCGATAAAAAAATCGATGTAAAAACTGATAAAATTATGATTTCATTTGAATTTTCTGAATAATAGGTTTGTTTAATATTATAAACACATACAAAAGATGTGAATAAATTTTAAACTAAAAATCATCTTAATGTAAATTGCATGTTTTTCAATAACCTGTCAATTTTCTACATTATTCTGATAAACAGAAATTTTACTAATCATGTCACCTAAGCAAAACCAGAATATACCTTTTATGAATTACATTTTGATTCAAGCATTTTAGTTGTATTACAGTATATACTAACTAGGCTTTATGTCAAATTGTGTGTGGCATAATTGTTGAACTTGCCAACATCAAGCCATGCTTATGGTATAGGACCGATCGCAGTGATAGTAGGAATTGCCATAGTGGTGTCATACTATCAGCTTTATTTCATACCAGAATTAAATGCAAAACCAATAATTCTAGAAAACATATTGCTGGAACTTTGTGATCCGATACAAACAATTACGATAGTAAATTCTATTGCATTAGAATTACACGGTTTTCCACTTCATATGGAATAGTTGAATTTATACAAAGATTATTGGAAACATAGAATATCATGAAATCTTTTACTGTTGAAATGAGGAATACGTGTATTAACATATACTGGTTAAGCACCGTTGATAGTATAAAATGAATGATCCTTTAACAGAACAACTAGTTAATTCGCAATATCTTATTCCTATTTTCTTAGGATCTTTGTTTGCTGCATCATTTGTAGCTACAAAAATTAGAATCCCATATGCAATAATTCTTGCCTGTGTTGGAATTGCCATATCGATTTTTCATTTCGTAGGAGTAAATGTGATTGTTTTTGATAAATTCAAGATTGATCCGAGATTGATTCTCTTTTTCATAATACCACCGTTAATTTTTGATGCGATGATGAGGATAAATCGGATAGATTTCAAATCGATTCAAATTTCGACTTTTTTACTAGCCACTGTTGGAACTGTACTTGCTACGGTAATAGGAGGACTAGTACTTGGATATCTTTCAGGCCTACCATTTATCATAGCCTTTGCATTTGCCGCCCTAATGTCGCCTACAGATGCTGCAGTTGTAATTGAGATATTCAAGAGGGTAAGAGTGCCCAAGTCTTTGAGTACTCTCATGGAATCAGAGGCAAGCCTGAATGATGCTACGGGTGCAATAGTCTATTCATCAATTATCGCAATTGTAATTGCTCAGGGTTCACTAGTATACGGAGATCCCAATGGATTGGGTTCGCTGAACCTAGATATCATAGGACAAGCCAAAGATTTTGCTATTGTATTCTTTGGAGGAATAGCTGTAGGACTAGCATTTGCAATAGCTGGACAAAAATTACATAAAATTATGGATGAGCCATTATCTGAAACAGGTCTGACGCTTGCAATTGTATTTGGATCAGTGGTTACAGCAAACTCTCTGGGTGTTTCTGGTCTGGTTGCTGTTGCAATAGCTGGTCTTTATTTTGGACATGTAACATCAAAACAAGAAAATGTAATTAGTGTAAAAACAAAGACATTTGTTTTCAACTTTTGGGAGATGATCGCGTACGTTGCAAATTCATTAGCGTTTCTTTATCTTGGATTAAGCATGGATATTGCAAGCATAGGCAATCATCTCTCACTAGTAGCTTTTGCAATAGTGGCAGTATTGGCAGGAAGATTTGTATCTGTTTATCCGATACTTGGAATTACAAATAGATTTACAAAAGAAAAGATCCCCATGGCTTGGAAAAATGTTGCTATGATTGGAAGCATGAGAGGTGCAATATCGGTTGCACTTGTTGGGATGCTTCCTGAAGGTGATTTTAAAGATACGCTTCAAACCATGACATTTGGAGTGGTTCTATGTTCACTGATATTTCAATATCCAGTTCTTTTACGATATATCAAAACTAGATTCAAAGATCCAGTTACTGAAAATAATGTAAATTCATAATAGGTATCAACTAATTTCAAATACTGCAGAATTCATTTTTTGAGATCATATTTTAGTAAAAAAGATATTTTCCATTGTTAGCATGCCGCAAATGGTGGAAGGTGTTGTGATATAATAATTAGACACCATTAAGCCTATGATCATACAACAGATTCAGATCAGTCAATTCTATACGTATGATGTTTTACACATGACGTCTAATTTGCAAGTCAATAGAAGACTTTTAGATCTAGGTTTTAGAGCGAAATCAAGTATTGGAATGAATAGGTGGATATTAAACAAATTTAAGCAAAACCCATCCAATGTGAGCATAAATCTATACGATGGCTCTTTTGCGTGCTAGATTTGAAGAAATCTTTCTCTCGGCTGATTTTTTCTTTAGTTTGCTTCCGCATATGGGACAGCTTGACATTTTTTTTAAAACCTTGTCGCATGCAGGACAAAAATAAACACTATCTAACACCTTGGATATTCCTTTAGTCATTATTGGAATGACTCTGAGGTCCAAGTGTTTGCCAACATTTGATACTGTATAATCATCTGTTACCAGTTCACCATCAAGCTGGATGCACAATGCAAGAACCGATACATCTTCTTTTGATAAACTTGGGAGATCACCTGTTTGATTTGCTTTTTCCAAAATTATGTCAATGAATTTTTTTTCTGGTTCTATGATGTGTAATCTGCCTAAATCAATGAGAGTATCTACTGCACCATGACTTTTTTTGATGTGCTTGATTTCTTCAAAAACCAAAGGAGTTGTAAAACTTTGTTCTTGTGAAGAAAATGGCACTCCAGCATAAAATGACGTCGCATCTAAAACTCTAGAAGCCAAGCTTGCTCATCTGTCTCAAACCTTGTTTTTTCAGTCGCACAAATACTGCTTGCTTTTTGTATTTTCGTATAGTTATCACTTCATCAAATCTGGCAGTCTTGATAACTTGTGCATCCATGATGATATTTGAATCATGGTTGCTTATGATCTCAACTTTTTCATCGGGTACTACAATTGATGGCAATTTGTTTACCGGTGCAACTGGTGTTATGATAAGAACATTCAGGCTTTCGTGAAGAATTGGTCCTCCCAAGGAATAAGAATGTCCGGTGGAACCGCTTGGCGTTGCAACAATTACTCCATCCATTTTTTGTGTTACTGTATCGCTTTGAAATTTAATCTCAAACAACGATGTCTTTGTTAAATTTTCTCTGTTGATGTAGATTTCATTTAATGCTGGTGGAAAATCTTGTCCTCCGCAAGATGCAACCACTCTGATTCTCTTGTCAAAGAAGATCTTGCCTGCAATGATTTGATCAATTGCTGTGTCAATCTCTGGTAATGTAATTTCTGATAATATGCCCCTGTTTCCGCCTACGTTTATTGCAAGATTTGGAACCTCGTTTTCTAGATACCTAAAAGTTCGTAGAGTTGTTCCATCTCCTCCAAGAGTTATTGTCAAATCCAATTTTGTAGTCTTGAGATCCTCTAAATCATTAACTTTTTTTGCGCCATCCACTTCTGCACCTGAAACAGTGTATACCTTGGCCTTTTTTGCAAGCAACTTTTTTGCAACTTTCTTCACTGCGTCCTCTGATTCCTTTGAACCGACTTTACTTACTAATGCAACATTGTGAAGTTCCAATCAAGATTACCAATTCTAATTTCACTTAAAAAGCATATGTTGGGAATAAAATATTAAGAACCACACTCGTGAATATGGTAGAAATAAAATGAATTATGCACAACAAGTTTTAGTAGATACAGAAACTGTCGCAAATAATCTTGGTAAGTCATTAAAAGTTGTTGAAGTAGACTATGACCCAGAAAATGCCTACAGGGCAGGCCACCTGCAGGGAGCTAGTCTGATCTGGTGGAAGAGAGACATAAATGATCCTATAACAAGAGACATAATCAGCAAATCACAATTTGAAGACCTTTTATCAAGAAATGGAATAACTCCACAATCTGAAGTTGTTTTGTATGGCGACTTTAACAATTGGTTTGCAGCCTTTGTATTCTGGATATTCAAGTATTATGGACACGAAAATGTAAAGATAATGAACGGTGGAAGAAAAAAATGGGAAATTGAAAATATATCTTATACAAAAGATGAACCACAAATCCCAAAAACAAACTATGTTGCACAACCACCAAACGAGGGATTGCGCGCATATCTGTTTGATGTAAGAAGAGCACTTGACAAAAAGGATACAGTTCTAGTTGATGTACGTTCACCAAAAGAATTTTCAGGAGAAATAACAGCTCCGGCAGAATATCCAATGGAGCATGCTCAAAGAGGCGGACATATTCCAAATGCAAATAACATTCCATGGGCAAGTGCAGTCAATGATACGGATGGTACTTTCAAATCAGTAGAAGATCTCAAGAAAATTTATGAAACAAAAGGTGTTACACCTGACAAAGATGTCATATGCTACTGTAGAATAGGGGAAAGATCTTCGCACACTTGGTTTGTTCTAAAATATCTACTTGGGTATCCTCAAGTTAGAAACTATGACGGTTCCTGGACTGAATGGGGTAATAT
>JBOGQV010000156.1:0-7385 GCA_050749145.1 Nitrosotalea sp.
ACACAAACCTTAAATATGTTATTCACGTATTAATACTCCCTATCAAAGGGCATCCTCCCAGATAGGTATCATGCAGACAATGTGTGATGTGAAAAGAGTAATCTTTTCACACATAGCATCCCAAGGTACCCCCGAAGGAAATGATGACAAAGGTCAGCATGCTATGAGTGCATCACACTCATACACGATGTGTGGCTTCCACACTTCTGCATGATAGAATTTTTCCACACATAGCAAAGAATAGACAAAACTATGGAAATTTTTCAAATGCATTATACAATAATGTAGGTCTCTAATTATCTAGAACAATGCAACTTCAAAATAAGCGATGGATGTGGTACTTGTTACCAGGCCAGATTACTGCCCAAGGATTAAGCACTGTAATTCCATTATATGTAATATTTCTTGGGGGTGACATAGAAGAAGTAGCTATAATTTCGGCTCTGCAGAATGGAGCAATAGCTATTGGTTCATTGGCTTGGGGAAGAATAATTGATAGGTTTCATTCTAAAAGACCAATACTTGTTCTTTCATTCTTTTCTGTGTTACTTTGTAGTCTTGGGATGTATTTTACCAATTCAGTTTACATCCTGTATGGATTAGTAATAGTACTTGGATTTTTCATGGTTGCAAGAAGTCCAGTTACACAACTTCTTGTGATGGAATCAGTGCAAAAGAATCTCTGGAGTTGGCTATTTGCACGTACATCAATCATCAGTACTTTGGGGATGTTAGTTTCTATGATAATTGGAACTGTTGGAAGTTTTTATTTTGATCTAAGACCATATTTTTTGATATGTGCTGTATCAAGCGGCATAGCCATGGTTTTGAGTACATCAGTAAGAGGAGATAATATTCAACTTGAAAGAAGTAGTATTGCTCATTCCTTACACGGTTTACGCTATTCAATCAGTCATTATCATTTTGTATTTCCAAAGATTCTAGAAGCATATGATTTCAGGCACATAATTATATTATTCAAAGGAAAAATAAGCAACGAGATAGGCATATTCTACCTAGCATCTTTCTTTTTTTATTTTGGAAGTAACATGTATTTTACTGCATGGACACCATTTTTGAAAAATCAGAATTTTTCAAATGCAGACGTCTTTCTGAATTATACTATTCAAATGATAACTATGTTACTAGTATTTTTCATTGCTCCAAAAATAATATCAAGATTTGGAGAAAAGCGATCAATTATTCTATCCCACATACCACGAATTTTGGCAGTAATGATTCCTGCCATTTCATTACTTTCCATGGTAGGAACTTTGGGTTTTCCAGTGACTATAACATCATCTTGCCTGATGGTGATTGCATTCTCAATTTTTAGTACATCTAGTTCTGTAATATTTTTCAAGAGTATTCCTCAAGGATTTGAAGGAAAGTATCTTGGAGTAAATAGTGCAGTAACAGGTGTCGGGATATTTGCAGGCGCACTTGTTACAGGAGAATTGACAAAAATTGTAGGATATGCAGCTATGTTCCTTTCTGCCTCTGTTATACTAGTGATATCCCTAGTCTTGTATCAGACATACTTTCGTTACAAACTATCACACAATAGTCTAGACGTAACGGGCTGAGGAGGAAGACTGGTCTACAGGCATTGAGGGCAGTTTATCATTGATTGCTGCCTCTGCAACTGCTGAAGCTTCTTGAAGGATCTTTTCTGATTCTTCGCTTGTAGCACTGGAGTCAATTCCAAAGTCACCACTGTGGAATGTATCAGTCATAAGACCACCTAGCATCTCAGTCATTCCAGTAAGTTCACGGTCTGCTTCTGGCATGAATCTAATTAGTGAAGATCTTAGGTTCTTCATTAAGCCTATTGTAGGCATGATAGTAGATACTGTATCTCCCAAGTCGTGGAAGGTGCTAAGTCTTAGCTCAATCTGTTCTAGAGCAATTCTAGCATTTGCTAATAGTTTTGTAACTTTTCTAACTTCAGCTAATTCTTTTGATAAAACCTTGCTTGTAGTAATATCGTGATTTTGTGTTGCAACCACAATTCTCTTGAATAACTTTTCATCTCTTTGCTTTAGTTTTGCAATCATTCCATCAAGTTTTCCAACTTGAACCTGGAGTCTCTTTATTCCATTTTCTAGTCTTGGCTTTAGTGCGCCTTTTGGCTTGATCACATCATTAATTTTTTCACCAAGGCTTGGTGTTTGTGGCTTTTGCCAGTTGTTTGCAAATGTTGTCATGGTTACCAGTAAAACAATTAGCTTTTAATTTCCGGTGTGAAGATACCGTCCACAGTATGATAAATTTAGCTGACTAAACATCATACTTAACATAGCCTACGCTTTGTTTCTCTTTTTAATAAAAAACCAAAAATTCGTGGATATACCTGATTGGATATGATCCTACGCCTATCCCCCGCTCAAAGACTTACTGCATTATCTGAATTGCAGTATTTCTCTGTGGATGGATTTTCTTTAGGTGAATAGCCAGTGCCTGATTCGACGGCTGGGATTCACAACAAAGTGGACATTGTTCCATTTTATTTAATGCGGGTTCTTCAAAACAAATGTATTTAAGGTTTTGCTTAAACCCATAATAATAATTTTAAAATAGATTTTTGAAAAATAATTGTTAAAATTTAAAAAATAATTTTATAAAAATAAATCAAAAAATATTCTTGAGAAGATTAAATTTTACCTCATAATCAGCATTCAAAAAATAAATTGTTTTACCAGATTGCAATCTACTGATTCCAGTATTTATACATTAAATAGTTAAAACTTGTAATTTCTATATATTTTGATTATAAAACTACAATTTAATAGAACAAATACTTATAGTTAAACCTTTTTATTTATGTTAATCGAAATTCTTATAAGATATTATATGACTCGCGAATCTTTTGGTTCCGGTGGACGTTGTCCTCGTTGTGGAAAAGGTCCAATGGTGACTGATAATACTACAGGAGAAATGTTTTGTGGCGGTTGCGGTTTTGTACTTACTGAACGTGTAGAAGAATCCGGTCCAGAATGGAGATCATTTTCAAAAGAAGAACATGAAGATCGAAGTAGAACTGGAACTCCCACTTCACTTGCAATGCATGACATGGGACTTGCAACAATAATTGGTCCTGCTGACAAGGATGCATCAGGAAAACCGCTTTCTGCATCAATGAAGAGCACAATAGAAAGACTAAGAACTTGGGATAGTAGAAGTCAGGTCCATGAACCAGTAGACAGAAACTTTAGACAAGCTTTCAGCGAACTTGATAGATTAAAAGACAAACTTGCATTATCTGATGCAGTAATTGAAAAGACTGCTTACATTTACAGAAAAGCACTCGACAAAGGTCTTGTTAGAGGTAGATCAATTCCAGGACTTGTTGCTGCTGCACTATATGCAGCATGTAGAGATACTGAAACACCAAGAACACTTACCGATGTTGCAAATGGAATCAACATAAAGCGAAAGGATGTAGCAAGATGTTACAGATTGTTGTTACGAGAACTTGACTTGAAAATGCCTGTTGTTGATCCGATAAAATGTGTTGCAAGAATTGCAAGCAAGGCAGGCTTGAGTGAAAAGACAAAAAGAAGAGCTTTGCAGATTTTAAAAGATGCAGCTGAAATTGAGATTTCTGCTGGAAAGGATCCAATGGGACTTGCAGCTGCTGCACTTTACCTATCGTGTGTTATGAATGGAGAGAATAAAACTCAAAAGGATGTTGCTCAAGCTGCAGGAGTAACTGAAGTCACAATCAGAAATAGATACAAGGGATTAAAAGAATCTCTCAAGCTTTAAGTTTTTGTAAAATCATCTTTTGAGTTAAAACCAGTTTTACTTGACAGTGTTTTGAAATTAATGGCGTGGCCCTTGTTCGTAGACAGACAGAGATTACCTCTTTTTATCCACACCCAAGTGGGATTCACAATTCAAGTCTACGGAGCCACGCTCTCTTAAGCAGTAGATTTTACATCTTTCTGCATTATTCATTATAATACATCATTGTATTTATTATTTTACATATATTTTTTCATATTTACAAACTATTTCAATAAAATATTTCAATAAACATTGACGTAAATCATGATCACCATATCATTATCACATGTTTTTTTGAAGATCCAAAAATTGTATTGTTTCAATCTTCGACAAACTAATCTGGTACAGTATTAAATCAGAAACAGATGAAACTCTCTGATAAAGTTGCAATTGTCACAGGAGGTAGTAGAGGGATTGGAAAAGCTACAGCAGCACTACTTGCACAACATGGAGCAAGTGTAGTAATCACATCAAAAGACAAGACAAGCCTTGAAAATGCTGCAAAAGAAATCAAAAATGCGATAGCTATTCCTGGAGATATTAGAAACAAGACCGATGTAGAAAATGTTATAAAAAATACTCTTGAGACTTTTGGCAAAATTGATATTCTTGTAAATAATGCGGGCATTTTTCCCAAAGTAAAACCCTTACATGAAATTTCTGAAGAAGAATGGAATGATACAATTGATGTAAATTTAACTGGGCAGTTTCGTTTTACAAAAGCTGCAATTCCCCATTTGATGAAGACAAATGGTTGCATTGTTAATGTATCATCAGACGCTGGACTAAAATCATTTGAAAATTTTGAAGCAGATGCATATACTGCTTCAAAAGGAGCATTGGTTCTCCTTACAAAGGCATTGGCAATAGAATATGCCAAGTATAAAATACGTGTAAATTGCGTCTGTCCTGGAATTGTGGAAACGGATATGACAAGACCATACCTTGAAAATGAAGTTGATAGAGCAATGGCAGTAGCAGAGCACCCAATTGGAAGAATAGGGATCCCAGAAGATGTTGCAAAGGCAATACTTTATCTTGTTTCAGATGATTCCTCATGGATAACAGGTGCAATTTTACCTGTAGATGGCGGCATCATTACTAAATAATTATACTAATAAAATTAATAGAACCTAATTCTAAGGTTATAATGTGACCCCAAAGAAGAAAAGTGCACTTAAGGTAATTATCATGCTTTCAATTGTTTGGTTTGCTTCTGCATTACCTGTACCTTTCATATGGTCCAATCCGAGCCCACAACAATCTGAACAGTTTAGGACTTATTTGGAAATAGCTGCGTTGATTTCTGTGCCGTTTGTTGCAATGGGTATTGCTTGGACTCTCAAGCCTGAACTTACTACACGCGGTTAACCAAGAAACTCTACTGCACCTTGTCCCTCTGGTGTTGTTTTAATCCATCTAGTTCTTCCAACCCTTTCAACTTCAATAAACTTCCATTCGTTTAGAAGTGGTTGTATGATATTTTTATCAAGACTTGCAAATCTTGCTTGTTGAAAATTTTCTTCCCTTGCATTTACCAAGATAATCTTTTTTTCGTGAGCAATCTTTGCCATTTCTTTTTTAGTTATTTTCCCTCCATTTTCTTGTATTATTTTCAAAGCCTGTACCAAGATAGGTTTTGGAGTATGGATTTCGTAAGCTGGTAACTTGACAACTGATTTGAGGCCTGATGAAAGTTGTTCTCCTTTTACACTAGAATAACTTTCTGGCTCCGCATAATATGGAGTCAGTTTTGTTTTTCCTTGAAACATCATGCATGCCATCATACATGCAATTGCTTGGATCTTTGATCCAGAAGAGCAGTTTACAAAAATGTCATTGCCATCTTCTTTCTGAACAATTTCTCGTAATGCCTTCAAGATCTTGAAGAGATCAAATCTATTGGAATGTGCAATTTGTACTTCGATCTTTTCTTTTTTTAGTTGAGTTCGAATTTTTTCCATGTATCCTTGAGCTTGATCCTTTGAGGGTTCTGCATGCATTAGTAGCCATACTCTATCTGCTTTCATTTGTTTTGCAGGAATTGCAATCCGGTCTATTTCAAAGCCTACAGGCGCTACATGCACACGAAGATTTACTATTTTACTCATGTTAGTATGTACAGTTACCATACTATGGTGATCATATATAATAATTGTGTTCACCATGTAAAAACATGCAACAAAAACTCACATCAGAACAAAATGAAGTATCTGTTTATCCTAGAGTAAGATCAGTTTTTGAAAACTAGGTCTTCGCCCAGGATGTAGATTCTAGATAATCTATAGATTTTATCATATCATCAAGCTTTGTCGCAACCGCAGTTATTGCTTGAAATTCTTCATACATCATTTTTTCTTCATCTTGTGATAGAACTTGATTTTCCGCTTCATCAAAGAACTTGTCTTCCTTAGTTAGATGATCATTAAGATATACAGCATATGCCTTGAGAAATCTTGTAACAGGTTCTCGTTGATTTTCTCCTGATTTCCACTTTTGTAGATATTTTGAAATGTTTGCGGCTATTCTTCTTCCAAACTCATGTTCAATCATAAATACTCGAATCTCTTGTTTTAGTGAATCATAGCTTGCAACACATGGAAAATACTGGTCTTCTTCTCTTGCATAATGTATCACATCCAAAAATTCCGACATGATTAGAACCATTATGTCAATATCAGAAAATGGAATATCTGTACCTTCATTGAGTTTGGTATAACATCTAACAACTATTTTTTCTAGTCTACGTATTTGTCGGTGATCATTTCTAAGAATATCAGTTCCACTCATATCATGCTCTATTGATATTTTATGGATTTACTGTAAATAGTATTACTTTTTTTGGGTTGTATTGGATTATGGCAAAATGCGGTACGGATGAACCAACACCATAATATCCAGCAGGCCCACCAAGACCTAATCTTATTAGATAATCGCTTGTTGGATGTATATCAACTTCTTTACTTTCTAGCACATGTCCTGAAATCTTTTCTTTTTTTGGCTCAAGTTTAGAATAAATTTCTCGAATTTTACCACCTTGGTGAACTAGTGCCGCTTCCATATGTTGATGCCCACATAAAATAATGTGATTTTTGATATGTTTTTCCACCTCTCCAAAAGCAGATGATGCCTTGTAATGATATCCATGATAGCTAAAGAATTCAAAGCCCTCATCTGTTAGTCGCTGCCAATTCCTTTGATAGAGCCAGGCCTCACCATCTGCATTCTTTGGGGTTATTTTCATGGGATCCAATGGTCCACCATGCACACAGAAAAGGCCATTTTTTGTATCAATAAATTCTTGATCGCCAAATGTACCATCCTTGTTATGCTTGAAAAATGACAGATCTTCAGAACCAAGCTTTTCATGAGCATCCATGCTTTCAAGAGAGCTTGCACTTACTTTCTTCCCACTTAGAAATCCTTCATCATGGTTACCCATCACAGAAAATATTGGATAATTTTTTTCAAGTGACTGAAGTTTTGTTAGGACTTCTTTTGGATATACACCACGCTCAAGCAAATCACCTAGATTTATGATTCGTGAAAAAGAACCATATTTTTTTACAAACTCATCACTTGACGCAGTATTGATT
>JBOGQV010000157.1:0-10037 GCA_050749145.1 Nitrosotalea sp.
TCAAAAAACTGTAAGAGTAAAAGACAAGTGGAGAGAGAAAAAGTGGGTTACAGTATTACTACCTACCTCATTTGATAAAAAACCTATTGCCTACATTCCAGTCACTGATGACGAGAATGCAATCGGCAGAGTAATCGAGGTCACATTGCATGACATACTAAAAGGAGATCCTTCTCAACACCAGTTCAAACTATATTTCCAGATCCATAAGATAGATGGAGAAGTTGCAACCACAATTTTCAAGAGATTTGAATATGCAAAAGAATTCCTAAGAAGCCTCGTTAGACGTGGCTCCTCATTGATTAGTTTCATTGCAGATGTAAAGACTAAAGATGGATACATTTTCAGGATAAAGATAGTTGCACTAACCCAGAAGAAATTAAACACTTCAAGAAAACATGCAATCAGATTAGTAGCTCAAGATGTAATGTTAAAAACTATTCCAGAGATGACAATAGATCAATTCATCCAAGCCACAGTATTTGGAAAAATAAACTCAGATATTATGGCGGCGGTCAAAAAAATAGTTCATGTAAGACATGTTGGAATTGAAAAGGCAAAACTCATCAGAACTGCAGAGGGCGAAATTGCTCTGTTACAGGCCTAATAGATATTAGTCATTACTTCCTCATACATTATACAATATGACACATCAGTTAGAAATAACGACTGAGGTAATCTTACATGCAACAGAGGATAACAAAAAAATCTTTGAGCCCATCTTTGATTTATTCCAAATAAAAGAAGATGAGTTTACCATAGAAAAAACTCTAGGTCATTATGGAAATACAATATTACTTGCCAAGATGACACTTACAAAAAAACGTGCAGAGGAATTTATCAAAAAGTTAGCCTCAAAAATATCAAAGACCCAAATGGATGAATTGATAGAAAATATGGATGCACATTTTGAAGATACTACACTTTTTTTGAGAATTGGTAAAAATGAGATCGTAAGAAAAGAGATTAGCCTACAACAAAATAATGCAATAAAAATCAAGATAAAAATGCCTATTTACAAAAAAGACCAGATTTCAAAAAAATACATAGAATTACTTACGGTTTGAATAAAATCTGCAAAGCCTAGCATGATTTAATAATATTTATCAGCCTAAGAGAAAAGGGAATGAGGTAATATTTTTGCCGCTCCAGTCTGAGCATCTGCTGTGAGGAAGCCGCGACGAACCGACCCAAAATACCTTTGATCTATTTTCATACGGTTCTTTTAAATAGAGTAGATCCTGTTTTTTCGCTGTGAAAACAGATTATGATATCATTGTAGCTGGAGGAGGCCTAGCAGGAATGATTGCTGCCCAGTCTGCATCGTATTATTCTAAACAGAGATTATCAATTCTAGTAATAGATAGAAATCCAGAACTTACAATAGGCAAAAAGACAATCAACGGTTGGGTTTGTGGAGACGCGGTTGGAAAGAATACCGTAGACTACATGACCGAGCGAATAAAGATTGCATGGGGCAACCCTGAGATCGAACATCCAGTAAAGGGAGTGATGGCATTTTCTCCAGATAAAGAAACTTCAATTCCCTTTGATGGTGATGGCTACATGTTAAACAGACAACAACTTCCTCAACGTCAACTTCGTGATGCAAAGAAGGCAGGGATCAACATCCAGTATTCTACAGCATTAAGAGGTCTGCTATACGATAATGGAACGGTTGTTGGAGTAGAAGGAACAAATCTAATTACAAATGAACCATTCAAAAAAACTGCAAAGATAGTGGTTGATGCTACAGGAGTTACTTCCATGTTAAGAAACGGTTTGACCATAAGCACAAAGATAGAACGAAAGATAGATCGTGATGATTTGGAATCAACTGGAAGACACATCATGAAATTTGAACAAGGAATTGATGACAAGAGAGAATTTGATCCAGATTATTGCATAATCCATCTTGATCAAGATATAGCTCCAGGAGGATACGGATGGGTTTTCCCAAAAGGAAAAAACAAAGTCAATATCGGTTTAGGAGTACAACAAAAAGAATTGATAAAGAGAAATCAAAGACTTGGCGCACATGATGATGTCACTAAACTGATTAATGATTATGTAAAGATAAACAAAGCAATCAAAAATCCAAAATTATCAGACGACGAAATGGATTCTAATAATGTAACAGGCAACTGGCAAGTATCAGTAAGAAGACAAAACGATTGCTTGGTTGCAAATGGATACATGATGGTTGGTGATTCTGCATGGATGCCAAAACCACTTGATGCGGGAGGAATTGGTCCTGCAATAGTTGCAGCCACAATTCTAGGTAAAAATGCAGTAAATGCAATTGAAGCAAATGATGTTAGTGAAACAGGTCTTTGGCAATACAATATTGACTTCATAAATGACTATGGATACAAAACAGCAGGTCTTGAGATTTTCAGACGTCTACTTCAAACCCTTACAAATGATCAGATAAACTATGGAATGAAACACTTTTTGTCAAAGTTGGATGTAGAAGCAATCAGCAAAGGAGAGCATCCAGACTTTGGAACAGTTGGAAAATTAGGCATGATGATAAGAGGAGCTCTTAACAAAAAGTTGGCAGACGGGCTAAGATTCACTGCACAGCAAAACAAGATATTAACTGAACATTATTACAACTTCCCCAAGAAACCAGATGGTTTTGATGCCTGGCAGAAAACTTTACACCACATATTAGACGAATCATATGCAAAGATAGAAGTTTAGATTTACAAACTCAAGAAATTTTACCATATTGAATCAATTCCAGATTAATCATGAATTCTTTTCTTGAATAGCATCCAGCCATAACAAAAGCAGAAGACATTTTTAAATTAAGGAGGAGAGTTGGATCAAACGTGCTTACAGAATCATCATTATACATAGACTGGAACAACTCCTTTGAAGTTTTAGACAAGGCATTTGCAGCTAATCTATTTGTGCTTGTAATAGGTCCAAAAGGAACAGGCAAGACCACACTGGTAAGAGAATTTGCTGCAAAGAGAGGAATTCAGCTCGAATCAATTAATTTTAGTTTGAGAACACGTGAAAGTCATCTAGTGGGGGCAAAAACATTAGAGAATGGGGCAATTGGATTTGAACAAGGAATTCTAGTCAAGTCCATGAAAGAAGGAAACATGCTTTATCTTGATGAGATAAATTCTGCAGAAGCAGATGTTCTTCTTCGACTTGATGAGGCATTAGACGATAGACGGCAGATTGTTCTAAAAGAATCAGGTGGAGAAATGATAAAAGCTGCAAAAGGGTGGTTTGTTGTCGCTACAATTAATCCATTATCACATGTTGGAACAAAAGAGCTACCGCCTCAATTGCTAAGTAGATTTCCAATAAGACTCAGATTAGATTATCCACCAGAGGACATTGAATTTCAGATAGTCAAACAATATTCATCGGGGTCTTATGAAAAAGAGATCATACAAGGAATAAAGTTGGCAAACATTTTGCGACAAGCAGCTGCAGTAGAAGAGTTATACTATTCTCCAAGCTTGCGTGAGACAATAGCATTTGCAAAGATACTTGATTCAGGTATGAAAACAAGACAGGCCGCAGAGATAGTATTTGCTAATGTATACTTGCAATGGGGCAGTGTTGAATTTCAGAAAGTAAATGACATCATAACATCAATGTTTGGTAATTAATGCAATCATTACATCTAAGAAATGACATATTACTTGAGATAGCTACATTTCTCGTTAGAAGATGGTCCGGAAAAGAATCAATCACTGTTAGCATATCTGATCAAAAAGAAGTACAAACCAAATTACGAGAAAACAAGGTTATGATGTTCCCATTAGAGAAATACCAAGGATCAGACTTTCAAAAATATAGACAATTCAGAACAGCATTATGGTATGAAGCCATGCGAATTAGATATTCAAACAAAATTCTCAGTAATGATCATGCCTTTGGTTTTATTCTCAATACTCTTGAAACAAGAAGAATTGAAACGATAGCAAGAACTGTATGGCAGGGAATGGATAGTGAAATTATCTTCAGATATGGTGTTTCTTGGTTATACAGGCCCCTATTGAATACACTATATGGAAATACCAGAATTGTGGAAGGTTTTTCTCAATATTTCTTGTTGGGAGATATCAAAGGAGAACTCTCACCTAGTGCATTTGAGAAAGTCCAAAAAGCAAGCAAATTAGCCTTGGAAATAGTCAAAGAATCCATTGAAAAAAAATACGAAACAGATTGGCTTGAAAAGAAGATACCTGAAATAATCAAGATTCTAGAAATTGATCCACTTTTGACTATTCCAATATCAATACCCAAAATCAGTTCAGGGATGGCACTTTCAGATCAAGAATTTGTGAAAACTTTGAACAAGATTTCCAAATATCGTGAAAGCGACTTTGGTGAATTAGATCCTAACAAAATTTCTGAAGGTAAGGAAGTCTTTGAAGAGTTCAAGGTTTTACTTGAAGAAGCAAAAAGGATAGAAAACAAAGGTCTCAACAATGAAGTGATAGGGATAAGCATTCCTACTGCAACAAACATAGACGAGACAAAGATCATTGACATGGATCTGATAAACCACCTTAAGGCAAAATTCAAAGAGTGGAAATCAGGCTGGAAAGAAGAGCATGTTTTTTCAGGAGACGAGTTTGATGAAGAATCACATATGGATGGTCACAAGCCTTTCTTATCAGATAGAAAAATTGCAATCAAGACCAAAATTGTAATACTTCTTGATCATTCCTCCAGTATAGCAAGTCAAGAAATACAGTACAAAAAAGCTACATTTGCTTTATGCGAGGTTTTAGAATATTTGAAAGTAAAATTTTCAGTATATGCATTTAACACAGAACAAAAACAAGTTATTTGTTGGTTAGTAAAGCCAGAAAATTTGAAATGGAATAATATTTCTGCCAAGAGACTTGTACAGATAAAGGCAAATGGAAGTACTCCGTTAGCAGAAGTTTACAATATGTTACTACCATCACTTCGATCAAAAAAACCAGACATATTTTTGACACTTACAGATGGTGAACCATCAGACCCTGATGCAGTTAGAGCAATAATGAGAGATTTCAAATCAATCGGTGTAAAGATGGTTGCAATAGGATTTGGACCAGATACTGGAGATGCCATAGTAATTGCAAACAACCTTAGAAGATTAGGGTATGAGCGTACACTTGCAGTAAGCAGATTAAGTGACATCCCAAAAAGGGTTCTGAATGTTCTTGGAACTAGTTGAAGATATGAAGTGTCTCTCAGTATCTCAACCCTACGCTGATTTGATAGTCAATGGCAAAAAAACAATAGAATTGAGAACATGGAATACAAAATTCCGTGGTGAGTTTCTAATTCATGCCCCAATTAAGATCAAGGAAGAGGCATGTGAGAGACTAGACATTGACAAATCTAGTCTTAGAACAGGAGTGATCATAGGAAAAGTCGAAATTCATGATGTAAAATCATACGAGTCAGTTGAGGAACTCAAGAAGGACTATAACAAACATTTTGCCACCGAGGAGTTTTTACGCCACAGATATGGATTTGTACTCAGAAAACCACAAGTTCTCAGAGTTCCAGTACCATACAAAGGTAGTCTAGGATTTTTTGAAGCCAAGATAAAATCCAGACCATCTAAAAATGACATAAAGTCAGAATTATTTGATGAAGAATACAGATACCAATGGATAGGAAAACACTAGGATATTATTAAAAAAAATTAAATCTTGATGTTTGGATTTTCTTTTTTAAGTTTTTCCCAATCTGCAAGAAAGTTTTTCAGGCCAACATCTGTTAGAGGATGTTTCAGCATTTTCCCTAACACATCAGGCGGTAATGTTACTACATCTGCTCCAATTTTTGCTGCTTCTACTACATGCATAGGATGTCTTACGCTTGCAACAAGAATTTGTGTACTAAATTTATAATTTTCAAAAACTTGATGCATTTCTCTGATAAGGTTCATTCCATCCTGCCCATTATCGTCAAGCCTTCCAATAAATGGGCTCACATATTTTGCACCAGCTTTTGCTGCCAATATTGCTTGGTTTACAGAAAAGCAAAGTGTAACATTTACTGGAATATTTTCTGATGTCAGTATCTTACATGCCTTTAGACCTTCAGGTGTAAGAGGACATTTTACGACTA
Source organism: Nitrosotalea sp. (assembly GCA_050749145.1). GTDB lineage: Archaea > Thermoproteota > Nitrososphaeria > Nitrososphaerales > Nitrosopumilaceae > Nitrosotalea. The sequence continues at coordinate 6,109 of JBOGQV010000157.1, forward strand.
CATTGTTACCATATTTTCGAAGTCTCCTACCTTCCTCTAACATTCCACTAGTTTCCAGGCTCAGTACTTCTAGACTAACATCACCCTTGATAATTTGAACAATTTCTTCCATAACTTTTTGAGGATCCCCTCCTTCTTTTGCCATCAGAGATGGGTTAGTAGTGATTCCATCTACAAGACCCATGTCGTTGTACATCTTTATTGCTGAAATATTAGCAGTATCCAGAAATATCTTCATCGGGTTTGACTCCGAATAGCCTTAACGGCATTAGATATATGAATTGACGTGATACCATGTTTTTCAAGTAAGAGTGGAATCTCACCATCTCTTGCAGATTCTCCAAACTGATCTTTTGTTCCTATACGTTTTACAGGAACTGGATACGTCTCAGAAACTGTCTCGGCAACAGCTGAACCAAATCCTGCCATCACATTGTGTTCTTCACAGGTTACTATTCCTCCTGTTTCACGAGCTGCTTTTTCTAAAAGTTCTGAATCAATAGGTTTGATCGAAAACATATCAATGACTCTGCATGAAATCCCTTCTTGCTTCAAAGAGTCTGCAGCTTCAAGGGCAATACCTAGAACTATGCCACATGCAGTAATTGTACAATCAGAACCATCACGCAATACAATTCCTTTGCCAATTTTGAATTCTTGTTCTTTTGAGTGGATTACAGGTGTTTTTGATCGAGCCAATCTCATATAACATGGACCATAGATTTGTGCAAAAAGTTGAGTTAGTTTCTCCACTGTCACAGTATCAGATGGAACAAATACTTTGACATTTGGAATAACACGCATTATTGCAATATCTTCAAGTTGTTGATGAGAACCTCCATCGGGACCAACACTAAGACCTCCATGTGATACAACCATTTTCACATTCAACCCATTCTTTCCATTTCTTGAAGGATATGCTATCGCATTACGTATTTGGTCTACACACCTTCCAGGAAGAAATGCCGCATATGTACTTGCAAATGGAATCTTGCCCTCATTTGCAAGACCTGCAGCCATTGTAACCAAGTTAGCTTCAGCAATACCAACATTAAAGAATCTATTTGGAAATTTTTTCCCAAAAGGTTTTGTCTTTAGTGAATCGGTAGTATCTGCACCAACTACTACAATGTCAGGATTTTCGTCTCCTAACTTGATCAGAGTTTCACCATATACGGTTCTCATGTCAGCAAATTCAGTCATGCAAAACCCGCCTCCTGTGCTATCTGTAAAAGTTCGGTCTTCTTTTTACCTACCTCATGTAGATCTATCCATTTCTTTACAAGATCAGCATTTCCAAGGCTGTGAGCCTTGTGAATCAAAAGTTTTCTTCTTGCATGCATTAGCCTTTTCCTAAATTCAATAATTGTTGTCCTGACATCTTTTTGTCCTATTATTGCACTTCCACCTACAAACACCCTTGCACCATCCAAGAAACAAGATTCTACATTAGTCAAATCCACACCTCCATCTGCCTCAATTAACCCCTCAAATTTTCGCTCAGAGAGGAATTTGACTATTCGTTGAGTTTTTTCATGTATGGATTCAATATATTTCTGGCCAGATTTGCCAGGAATCACAGACATTATGATCAACTGATCCAGATCAGGAATAAATTTCTCAGACCACAAAGGTAGTTCAGTATCAGGATTGATTGCCAGTCCAACACTTACTGAATTTGAACGCAGAATATCATGAATTTCTCCAAAACTTGATTCGTCACAAACTTCAACATGTACTGTAATTATATCAGAGCCTGCATCAACATAATCTTTTACATATTTTATCGGTTCGTTTATCATAAGATGTGTGTCAAATGGAATTGGCGTAATTGATCTGAGTTGCTTTATCTTTTCATGATCAAATGTCTTATTTGGTACAAACATACCATCCATTACATCAAGATGAATAAAGTCAGATCTTGCAAGAGCCGCTCTTTTAACCTCATTTTCTAAATTTGCCATATCACCTGCAATTATAGATGGAGATATCAAAAATTGACAATCCAGTTCTAGATCAATTATTGGTGATATCTGCGGATTTGGGGCAACACCATGCCACTTTGGATTATCTTCCATATGTTCTACAGATTTACCTTTGATAGTACGAGATATGATAATTGAAGGAGTTCCTTTTGTTTGTAATGCAGAAGATACTGCCTTGGAAATCTGTTCTATTCTGTGACCGTCTATTTCTAAAACATTCCATCCAAAAGATCTCCATTTATCACCCACCTTCCATCTTGCAGCATTTTTCCACATCTCAGAAATATCATCACTGACAAGTTCTTCATCTAGAGGCATCACTCTTTCCGTATAGTCATCTTGTTGTATGAAATTTCGATCCAAGAAAACTGTGAGATTATCAACTTTATATTTAGAAGCAGTCATTGCAGCCTCCCAAACTTGTCCTTCATCAGATTCACCATCACCAATTACTGTGTAGATGTGATGATTTTTGCCATCAATTCTTGCTGCAAGTGCCATTCCAGTAGAAAATGATAGTCCCAAGCCAAGTGATCCTCCACAAAATTCAACTCCTGGACATTTGAAGTCCGGGTGACCTTGCAACTTGCTTCCAAATTTTCTCAAAGTCTCTATTTCAGACTTGTCAAAAAATCCAGCTACTGCAAGATTAGAAAATAAACCAGGTGAGGCATGACCTTTTGATAAGACAAGTCTATCTCTGTTTTCCCAAAGAGGATTTTTTGGATCATAGTTTAGGAATTTAAAATACATACACCCCATAATTTCTGCCATTGAAAATGAGCCTCCAGGATGACCAGAACCTGCAATAGTAATTCCTTTGATTACAAGTTTTCTTGCTTCTTTTACTTTTTTGAAAATATGATAATAGTTTAGGGCCATAACCATTCCAAAATTTGAATTATACAGTTTTCACTAGAATTCAAATTCATGTTTTTAAGCGCATTTGGAGTAAATAAAAAGTTATTTCACAAAATATTAATCCAAAAGCAACGTAGACAAAATGTGGATATCAAAGATCTTGCCCCTCTTGTGATTTATGATGATAGATGCTACCTTTGTTCTAAATTTGCAAGCATTGTACATACATTTGCTAGAGATAAAATCTTGATAATAGGCCATTATTCTGAAATGGGCATGAAAATAAAATCTGAGATTTTTGATCATAATTATGACTCTACCATAATGTTCTGGTTGGTGACAAAGAAGATGGCATATGGTGGAAGAGCAGCAATCCTACCCCTTTTTTTCAATATTCTATCTGGTAAGGCAAAAAAACATCTAAACTATGATTCGTCATCTAGTTGCAGTCAAGATTGTAAAACTCCTCGAGCATTTTTTATTAGAACAACGAGCCTGTTTTCTAATAGCAAAAAAATAGCCCTAAAATTCTAAAAATCAATATCCTCGGCTATTTCTATCAGGTGTTCCAGCGTTTGGATTTCTAAACCCGTGTTTATCCATCATATGATTTAGAAATCTAATGTCGTCAGAGAATTTTTCTCCACATATAGAACAATTACTCATAACAACAGTGACTGATCGAGATCTTTTTTAGGTTTTGTAAATATATACAACATATGGTAGATATCCAAAAACTACATAAAATTACCTTCACTATCACGCCTAATGCAAATGGCTATGTCATAGGATGTAATGAGATACAATCATTGTTTACAGACGTACCTTCAGTTGTAAATATCGATAAAGTCATGAGAGATCTTCTATCAGAATACATCGATAACTTTCCAGATGATGCACAAAAGAAAGGCTTTGACAAAGATACGCCCATAGAAACAACATGGCATGCTTCTCCGAATTCTGTTGCTTTAGAATAGTAAAAGGCGCCAGCACTACTGCTTCCCAAGGGCTCTCGCACCTTAGTAACACAGTAGCGACATTGGGTTTGACTTCCGGGTTCGGTATGGGACCGGGTCGGACCCC
>JBOGQV010000158.1:0-1833 GCA_050749145.1 Nitrosotalea sp.
CTGTTGGGTTCAAGCCCTGTCCGTCAACTCCACCACCGGTTATACCACCTTTTACTTGTGGATCACCAGTGAGGATGACGTAACCTGTGAAGATACCTGTATCGACTCCAGTCTCAACTAGTTTGTAGTTGATGCTGTGACCTCTGGTGGAAACGGTTACTTTGTTTTCATCGTTGTCACCAATGATATCGATAAGGTTTGGATCAAAGTTGTGATCTGGTGCGACTACAGTCATGTAGACACGGTCAGTCCATGTGTATACCTTCTGATCGAGTTCAACTGTTGCGCCAAAGTTTGATGTGTAGATGGTCAACTGTATATCTTGGTTGTTTGCACCTACTACTTTAGAGCCTGCTGGACCCCAGTCAGTGTATTCTAAGTGGATCTGTTCTCCTCTCTCAAGTAAGTTATTGTTCAATGATTTTGGAACTTTAATTACTGATTGGAAGATACCTGTGTCTTTACCTGTCTCCACAAATGTAGCTGGCTTGGCATCAAATGCTGATGACTGGCCGCCCTGAAGACCCATAGTGCCCTTGAAGGCATGTGAGTCCCATTCGACTACATCTAGTGGGATGGTTTCAGAAGTCTGTGAATCAAGGTTAAGATCTGGTTCGACTAATGTCATAATCATATCTGAACCGATGATGTATACGGACTTGTCTGATTGTAGTACACCGTTTCTTAAGTCAAATGTTGAAGAGTCTGTGACAGTTTGTGTATGACCGGAAGCATCGTTCAAGTCTGTGTAGGTTACGGTGAGAACATCACCTTGTCTTACACAATATGAACCTGCTAATGGAGTAGCGCCCTTTTCATCGGTACTGCCTGTATGGAATCTATTCAATTCCCCAGTCTGGGCAGAACCATCAGTTGGAGTGAATTTCATGTTATTCACGTTTGGACATTCACTACCTTGAGGACCATCAGTGAATCTGATTGGCAAGTCTGCTTGGAAGATACCTGCATCTGGAGCGATTTCGGTCATTGGACCTAGATCTCTCACACGATCCCAGCTCTTATCAGTTTGTGCCTTAAGGGCTGTGCCGTTAAGGTTAACGATAGTACCTGAAACTGCTTGTGGACCTCCAGCTGTTGCCAATAATAGTGATGAGCCTTGTCTTGTGATCTGGATAGCTACTGGACCACCATGGTCCTTGTTTACACCGTACACACCTAACGCAATATGGTCAGTACCTACTGGTGATGTGTTAAAGTCTTGATCATTTACTCTGATGTGGACTAGAACGTCACCGTTTGACAGAGTGTTGGTGGATTTTAATCCGCCTGTGGTTACGCCAACGTTATCTCTGTGCATTGGGAATACACCAGGCTCATTGGTTATGGTTCCGTCTGATGGGAAGTCACCATTACCGCTGGTATCCTGTACGGAACCAAATGGTACTGGGTAGACTGCCTTGTCAAGCTTGATTGAACCAGTGTTGCCTTTTATACCTGCATTGTCTGATACCTCAACGAGTTTGCCAGATGAATCTCTAAAGTCAACATAGTTGACCTTGATGTTCTGACCTACTGCTGAGACAAACTTGCCGTTTTGACATAACGAATCTGGAACTTCAAAGTTACCTGTAAAGATACCTGTTGATGGACCAGTCTCAACTAGTGAGAAACCAGTTGCGGACAAGCTTGTTGCAAATCCGCTGTTGGTGCCACCGTTAGAATTAATGCCATTTCCAGCTCCGTCTACGAAGCAGCTTGCAGTGTGGTGTTGATCGTTAGGTATGATAGAATTAGACCATCTTGCGTTTTGTTGACCAAATTGTACATCTAAGAGTCTTCCGATAGCGTTTCCATCAGAGTATATCTTAAGAC
>JBOGQV010000159.1:0-8224 GCA_050749145.1 Nitrosotalea sp.
GACCACTACAGCAATTATTACATTCTCGTATGCCATTAGTGGCTTAAATGCGGCAGATCAAGATTTAAGTGTTGCAATATTTTTTGCCTGTTTTTCTGAGACTGCCATGCCTATGAGATACAATACAATCATGGGGCCTGCGACAAACCACATGGTAACTCCGCTCCCATCGGGGGTTATTGCTGCGCCAAGTATTACCATTGCAATTATTGCATACCGTATATTGTTTCTCCAGAATTTTGGATCAATCAACCCTGACGCAGTTAGTGCATACATTATCAGCGGTAATTGAAATGATACTCCAAACGCAAGAACAAACTGGAGTACAAATGTGATAAAGTCCATTATGTTCAAAAGCGTAAGCAAGCCTGCCGATTCACCATACTTGTAAAGAAATTCCAGGATGTATGGGGTAACAAAAAGATATGAAAATAGACCGCCTATTGCAAAAAGAACGATTGCTGGAACTGTTATGTTTCTAATTATCTGGATCTCTTTTCTGTGCAATGCTGGTGCCAAAAATCCTACGAACTCTTTTACTATGATTGGCATTGCAAATACCATGCCCAAAAGTATTGCAATGTAAAACTGGGAGAAAAATGCTTGACCTGGAGCTGTCTGGATTAGCTGTACAGTTGATGGTAACAGATGGTGCTTCATTGATACAGTCACCTGAGCTGCCATATTGTCAAATGGACTAAATGTTGGATAGTACAGCTTGATGCCATTATACATGAACGGAGTTAGATGAAAACTCAAAATGAAAAACGAGATTGCTGCTATTGCAAGGACTGATCTGAATACTCTTTTTCGCAAGTCTTCTAGATGCTGGCTAATGGTCAGTGGTTTATCCATTGCAGATTATAAAATGGGTTGATCCGTATTAATAGTATTTTTTCTATTTACTGTATGTGATTATAGGCCTGGAATTGGAAGTATCTTACCTGCTGGCAAGTTACTCTGTTCTTGTTCTGGAACACTAAAGTTCTCAAGTTCTATTGTAAGTTCTGTGCTTACCTCAAAATTGTCGCCTAGCTGGACTGCAAGGTCTGCAATCTCTTTTGGATCGTAAATCTCACGTGAGCCTTTTAGGAATATTCTTGAACTTTTTTCTGCAGGCTCTCCACCAAATTTATCCTTGAGGAATTTGGTTAGTCTGTCCACTTCTTCTTTTTCTATCATGTTATGATAAAATACGATACCTTTGATTAAATCATAATCCCAAGGAGTTCCGTTTCTATACGAGTATACACCAAAGACTGCACCCTGGTCGTCTTTTGGACATTTTATCTCCCAGATCAATACTTTTTTTGGATCATACACAGCCTTTCTGACATCTTCTACTGTGAGTTTCCAATATCTCAAGCGACTCATGTTCTAGTCAATCGATAAAATTCACCGTTAATGAGCCTTACTAGACACAAACTACGGTGTAACGTGTGATACTTGTACGGAAAACTAGTTTTGATATTCCTAATTGGACCTGTATCATTTTCAACATGTAATCGATCTACTTGTGGCAAGATCAAGTCATCTCTTTTTTATATCGTACAAGTTCTCTAAAATCTTAATCTGTCATGGATAGAACATTTGACTTTCATGGCTCCTTGATGACAATCAAGTCGCTGACTATTGAAACTGGCGGTGCGTATACGATACTTTATGCAATACACCCTCCAAACGTCGGTCCTTCATTACACCTGCATACTAGGGGCATCGAGTGCTTCTATATTGTCAAAGGAAATTATAATTTTGTACTTGGAAATGAATTGATTACTGCAGCACCTGGTGATGTGATTGTTGTTCCAAAAGCTACTCCTCATAAATTTACAACAGGCGCCAGTGGCGGAGAGGTATTGATAATTAGTCCTCCTGATCTAGAAAATTATTTTTACCAAGTAAATGTCTTGTTGAAAAAAGGTAGTGTGTCATGGGAGACAGAATCAAGTATTGCACAACAGTATGGACAAGTCTTTCTAGAAAACACGAATCACTGGAAATAGATTATTTTGACTAGAATGCTTTCACATGTTAAAACAATTTACATTCTTGGAATCATTCTTGCCCTCTCTGGATTTACGCATCTATGGAATGCTGTAGGATTTCCAGATATTTTCTACGATGAAGGGGTGTACATGGAGCGGGCAATGCATGTGTTAAGCGGTCTTGGGGTGCAAGATAGGTATTTTCATGACCATCCTTTTTTTGGGCAAATCTTTCTTGCTGCATCTCTAGGACTAGTTGGATTTCCAAACTCACTGCATCCTACAGCGGATCCTGATTCTATATCCGCACTTTATCTTGTACCGAGAATAATAATGGGACTGCTTGCAGTAGTTGATACACTTCTTGTCTACTTGATTGCTGATACAAAATATGGGAAAAAGATGGCACTGGCGTCATCTCTTTTGTTTGCAGTCATGCCATTTACATGGGTGATGAGAAGGATACTGCTAGATTCTATACTGCTACCATTTCTCTTGTCATCAATACTACTTGCTCTCAAAACAAAGAATGCCAAAAATAGATACGTCATGGTGTTTTTGGCAGGACTTTGTCTAGGTATTGCAATATTTACAAAAATTCCAGTTTTTACAATGATTCCATTGGTTGCAGGTCTGGTATACTTTAACACTGGAAAAAATGCAAAAATGCTTTTACTCTTGATGATTCCGGTGGTCTTGATTCCTCTCATGTGGCCACTTCAGGCAGTAGAGGCACACCAGTTTGATATTTGGATAAAAGATGTCATTGGGCAGACACAGAGGCCAAGTTTTGGCTTACCATACATATCACTAGTTTTTTTCAAGCTTGATCCAGTTTTGTTTATTCTTGGAATCTCTGGGACAATTTTTGCAATTGTCAGAAAAGACTATTTTGTCTTGTTTTGGTTTATTCCATTTGTAATATTTTTACTCTTGATTGGCTACAACCAATACTTTTACTGGATCCCTGTACTTCCAGTATTTTGTATATCTGCATCAACACTTGTTGTAAGTCTTCTAGAGTGTATCAAAAAGAAGAACAAAATTTTGCCTCTTGGTGCGATTTTAGGAATTGCGGTCTTTGGGCTTGTAGGCACACTGTTGGTTATCAGTGTCAATGTGACAAGCACCCAGTTCCAGACTGAATCATTTGTCTTGCAAAATGTATCTGATAATGATACTACAATACTTGCAAGTCCTACATATGCATGGATTTTGCATTATGCGTTTCACAAAGAAAATGTACCCAATGATTATTCTTTCATATTGTACAATCAGATTCATACTGGAAAGATACTTCTTGTGGCAGATCCACATTTTCTAATAGATCTAAACCGTGGCAAGAAATTGCAAGAATTGTACAATGACTCTAAAACAATAACCACATTTGATAAAGATCTTTCAAACTATGACGTATCTTCATACCCTTATTCAAACATCAAGATGAATCTTGATGGGACACACGTTGAAGTAAAAATAAAATGATACCTCTAGGGTTCATATTCTAAAATATTTGATAATGTCAGATCTGCATTTTTTGGTTATGATTCAGATGTATTTTATTGATTAGAAGAAAAGATGCGTCAATCTTTTAAACGAGTGTGGTACCGTACACCTCACGAGCATGAAATCCTCTCATTTCACGATGTTTTCTATACCTAGTCTTGTCATCAGTAACATTGTTCCTGAACAATGTGTAACAATTCTTTATTTTATGAATTCAGGATGTAAAGTAAAATGGATCTAAAGGTTCTACTCATAATTTCCCTTGCAGCAATGCTAGTTTTCCCGCAGTATGCCTTTTCTACAGATTCTGGAAATTCAACATCAACCGTGTCTACAGTGACAAATTCTACCTCATCTGCATCGCAAGGATCTTCAAGTGTATCTAGCAGTAATTCATCAAATACGTCTTCGAATGCATCTTCTAGCTCTAATGTGTCCACCTCTGGAACTAATTCAATCAGCACTTCTACTTTACAATCAAATTCCAATACAAATTCAAGTATGCCCTCAACACCTGCACCAGTCAATACCACCACAACTGTTGTTACAATTGATCCTACCTCAAGTACAATCACTCCAAATATTGCAACCGTACAACCGGGATCTTCAATATCGTTTTCTGTAAAAATCACCGATACCTCCGGCTTGCCAAGTATTCCAACTGGTACTATATCGTGGAGTGATGGAAGTGTGGGAGGTGCATTTAGCTCTACTGTATGCGCATTACTATCTGGTAGTTGCATTGTATCATACACCCCACCAATTAATTTTGCAAACGATATCACAATAACTGCAAACTATGCAGGTGATGGAACCCACTCTGCAAGCTCCAGCATTACAACTATCAAAGCCGCTACATTGCACCCAGTTACTGAAACTATCACATCAAGCTCTGAGACAATAAATCCTGGAACCCAAGTCCAGCTTACTACAACAATTGCAGACAGTTCAAGTTCTCATGTTACACCAACTGGTATTGTATCCTGGAATGATAACAATATGGGAGGTACATTCAGCCAAGTCTCTTGTGTATTATCATCTGCAGCATGTGCAGTATCATACACGTCGCCTGCAAATTATGCTGGTAGCATAACTATAACTGCAAACTATGCCGGAGACTCGATTCATAATGCAAACTCGGGTCAGTTCACTTTGGCAATATCTTCACTAGCTAGTACCACTACAACCATTGCACCAAATATCGTAACAATAAACCAAGGAACTAGAACACAGTTTACTGCATCAGTTACAGATACGTCCAGTCTACCTACCATACCTGATGGTATGGTATCATGGAGTGACGGTGGTGCTGGAGGCACATTCAGCTTGACTTTCTGCAACTTGTCTTCTGCTTCTTGCTCTGTATCATACACTCCGTCTGATACACCTCCAAATTCAGTCACAATAACTGCTGAATATGAGGGAAACAGTGCACATTCTGGCAGTACCGGTACATCTGTTGTGACAGTACATTTTCAACACCAGACTGTGACATCGCTAACCCCAAATCCAGTTACTCTAATTCAAGGGGTAAATGTTCAACTAACTGCAACCATATCTGATGTCTCTAGTCCATCTACAACCGTAACTGGAAATGTATCCTGGAGTGATGGAAATGCAGGTGGCTCTTTTGCTCAGGCCTACTGTGTACTTTCATCAAATGTGTGCTCTATATCATACACTCCTCCTGCTGATTCTGCTGCCCCTGTGACAATTACTGCAACATATAGCGGTGATGACTCACATGCTGGCAGTTCAAATATTGTCCAGTCAAAAATATTAGTACTTCCAACTTCAATTTCACTGAAAACTGATCAGTCATACTATGCATACGGTGATGTAGTTACACTGTCTGTTAATCTCCCGGGCCAGAGTCTACAAAGCATTGCAATTGGAGTTTCAAATCCTGGTGGCGATAATATCATATCTAGAACAATAACAACTGATGAAAATGGTACGGGCACTTTACAATTCAAGATACCTGATACATACCAGACAGGCGTTTACCGAGATGTTGTAAATACTATTGTATACGGGAAAAATTACACCAACTCAACAGAGTTTAACGTGATAAAATCACACGGGGTCACAATTGATTCTGTACAAATTACAAACCAACAAGGAAATCCAGTATCCATTTTGCCACAAGGCCAAAACGGGTTTGTCAAGGTCTCAATATCTTCAGGAGAGAAAATGCCTACGCTTTTGACACTCAACCTCTTTGATGCAAACCAGAGTAGCCTTGGAACAACTTCCATCAAATCAACTGTAAATCCTGGAACATCTATCATGACACTATCATTTTTCATCCCATCTAATGTACAAGTAGGGCTAGCAAATGTATTCACTGATGTTTATTCTGACTGGCCAAACAATGGCGGAACTCCGCTTACTGCCGAGTCTTGTCTTGCAGCAGACTTGCAGGACGTTTCCACGCTTCCGGCATCATATGTTCCTGCCTCACCTCATAGCTGCACAAACTCGCCTAGTGGACTAGGAGTTGGAAGCACTATATCCACTGCAATGACAAACAACCAGGCTCAAATCACACTTGGAGTTGCAATCCAAAATGATTCTATGGTATTCATGAGTCCAACTCAAGCACATCTTTTGGCACTTGCATATGATAATGGAACTACAAGTAACAACAATTCTGTAGGCGTGGTAACTGTTGATCTTAACAGTCTTGATAACACAAGTCCTGCTGCAAACGTGACAAGTGTAGGACCCACTCAATTTACAACATTGGCAGGTCCTGATCTTCAGAATAATCCAATGGCAATGAAAATTTTGCAGGAGATTGAGATCTCTAAAAAACAAGTGGCAAACATAATAGGAAATGAAACTGCTGCCAAACTTGACCAACAGTTAATTTTACAACAAAGACAGGCTGCTGCAAGTCAACTAAAGCAAGACCTGACAACACTTGCAGAAGCAAGTGCATCCACAAGCTCTAATGCAGCATATGCTAGTTTTCTTACAACAGTTGATGACAACAGAACACATCCAATATTCCAAGATGAATTTAATTTCATGAAACAAAGAGTAACTACTGCAAACACTGCAATGCAGTCTGTTCTAAGCAATGGTGGAAGCCTAGGCCAAGCGCTTGCAACTTTTAACAAATATGCAACAATAAATCATGTGCAGATGGTCAGCCTAAATAATGAATTAAATGTTCAATACGGTCTTGCAGACAGCAGGATACAATCCTGCTTTGATAGCACTGGACAGCTTACTGTTGTCAATGGCGTCAACACATGTATCCAAAACGTTGAAAACAATTCTACTGGACCAAGTGGAATATCCATCATATCAGTACAAGCAACTGATCAGCAAGGAAACCCTGTATCGCTAATCCAAAGGGGACAGATGGGCTATGTCAAAGTGGTAATACAGTCTGATGTAAGCTCTCATTCTCTTGTAACTGTAAACCTCTTTGATTCTAACATTAGCAGCCTTGGAACTGCATCTGCCCAGTATGCATTAAGCCCGGGACAATCTGAAGTTGTTCTACCATACTATGTCTCATCACAGTCTGGAACAGGACTTGCTAGTGTCTATGCTAATGTATTTACTGACTGGCCAAACAACGGAGGAACATCACAATCAAATGAACTATCATATTTTGTCGGTCTTTCATAGGAAAAACAGCACCAGACTTTTGCCTCTTTTGGCAGTCATGGTGTTGGCTACCTCTGGTGTCATGAACTCTTTTGCCCAGGAGGCAGACCAGTCAATAACACTTGCCACAAACAAGGAGCACTATCTCCCAGGTGATACTGTACAACTAAGTGGTACCGTATCAGGACAGCCAAATGCACTTGTTGGGCTGCAAATAAAAGACTCGTCCGGAAATCTGATACTCATCCGAACTGTCCAGTCTGATCAAAATGGCAACTTTGCCTTGCAATTCAAGATTCCATCTACTGCCACCTCTGGGGATTTTAGCATAATTGCAAGTTCAAAAATAAACGGGTTTGTTGTCACACAAACAAAAACAATGACTGCAACAGTTCCAGAGTTTGGCCCGCTTGCAATGCCAATCTTTGGAGTATCAGTTCTTTTGATTGTTGGTCTCTTTGCCTTTTCAAAAAATCTATTACAAACCACAGCGTAACTAGTTTTGTGAATTTTGGTCTCTGTTTTCTATGTGGTTTACATAGAGAACTAGGTGCGTATTACTCTAAAAAATATGGCAAGACAGTTGAGATATGTATTGACTGTCACAAATCAAAACCGCTTGAATAACAAAAAAGTTGGAAAGTTGGTTTTATCCGTATGTCTTTCCACACGTGTTGCATTGCCAGTGATTTGATCTTACTGACCACTGGTGTTTGTGTTGTGTCTGAGATGTCATAATATTTCTTATATTAGATATACAAAGGTAAGCATATAAATTAGAAAGTGATATTAGATATATCAAGTGAGGAAATGGTAAGTTGAAAGACGAAGAATGCAAACATTTGCTTGACTCTCTGAAGGCCTGTCCTATTGATAATGCTTTTAAAATTATTGGAAAAAAATTCACTGTGCATATCTTGCGTAACATGACCAAGCTTGGTCAAACAAGATTCAATCAGTTCTTGGATTCTGTAGAAGGGATAAACCCCAAGACTCTCTCAGCAAGACTGCGAGAAATGGAGAAAAATGGCATAATTGAGAAGCGAGTTTATGCTGGAACTCCAGTAAAAATTGAATATGCCATCACAAAAAAAGGATTGGCGTTAAAC
>JBOGQV010000160.1:0-3286 GCA_050749145.1 Nitrosotalea sp.
GGTCTATGGTCCACATTGTACTATGCAGTGACTTTCTCTGCTACCTGATTTATTTTGAGTGTACTAAGACACTTGCCGCAGAAATACTCTTTTCCAGTGTTAAATATGGTAGGATTTTTGCACTTGGGACATTCCTTGTTTACTCGATTAACTTCAATTGGCATGATACGGACTCTTTGAACCAATTCTTCAAAAACACATGTGGTCAAATTTAGTTTGCAACTTGTCTACTTAGAACAGATCCTTGACCGAAAATCAAACATTATAAACAATGCAAGGAAAATCTAGTTTGTGATTCCACAGACAACAAGAAAATTCATTGACAGTCTAATCGATTATTACATCAGTGAAGCCGGATCCTACAAGCAGATGGCAAAGACATACTCTGACGAGGTAGAAGATGTCAATGCAAACGCGTTTGGAATCATAACAGGTTGCATATATTCTGCTTTTCTCCAGGCATACCAAAACCAGAAACAAACTCCGTTGCTAGAAGACACTCAAGAATTTGCACAGATGATCAAAGTTAGGGCAGCCCAGATAAAACGCAGTATACTTGATGCCAAGGTCTAATCCATTACATGAAAAAAATAATTTCAAGTATTATCATAATTGTTCTAGTTTTAATCATTATTTTTGGAGTAGAAGTATCCCCGGTTTTTGCAACAGGCCAATTTCTGCTAATGCCAATCAGGGTTCAACATGGTCCAATAATTTGTGCCATTGAACCACAAGCAAATGCAAAATTTCCTACAGTTGGAAAACAGTTACTTGATGAAACAGGATATGCAGTAATTGACTGGAAGACAAAACTAAACGAGGGCCTAGGAAGGCATCCTGTTTGGAATATCACTCTAGTCAATGTTCCACTTGGACAACAAGGCGGATTTGACTATTCAAAGTGTGACATTACAATACACTACTTGCCACAACCCCAGGAAAATCCAAATGGGTTTATTGCAACTGGTGTGACAATTCCAAATTTTGAAATAGGTAAGACAAATATCGAAATTTACTATCTAGACATCCAGTCAAACTGGGTCAAGACAGAGTGGACTGAAAATGGCCAAGGATACTATACGTATGTTGACAAGCCATACTATACAGGACTGGTTGCCACAAGCACGCAGCTTGATTCTACAATCAGGCATGAAATGGGCCATTCGTTTGGACTAGGACACTATGTCGTACCATATGACAGGCTACACAACATCATCAACGGATTAGAAGACATGCCATCAATCATGATTGATACAGTTACGGTTCTTGGTGTAAAGCATTATGACATCACATCACTTGACTTGGCACAAATCAAATCAATATACGGAAATGGTGGGTTTGACAATCAAGCAAAGCAAACATCAGGATATCAGCG
Organism: Nitrosotalea sp.; assembly: GCA_050749145.1. GTDB lineage: Archaea > Thermoproteota > Nitrososphaeria > Nitrososphaerales > Nitrosopumilaceae > Nitrosotalea. Next base: position 1,376 of record JBOGQV010000160.1, read on the forward strand.
AGTCTACGAGTTGAGTACAAGCAAGCAATCATACCAACCAGGTGAAAAAATAACGCTAAACCTTAACACGAGTACATTTGGCCAAAACTCTTTTGCAGAAATTATTGTAATTGATTCTAATAATACAATGATAGAAAATATTGGCATCTCCAAAACAAATTCTACTATATCTTTAGATGGCAAGTATCAAGAAAATAAAAAATATCTGGCAGAACTGATAAATCCAATTACCGGAGATTTTGATTTTACAAGTTTTATGGTGGGAACTCCAAGTGAGAACCAAGATGCAAATCAGGAAACAGACAACACGGTGATTCCATCATGGATAAAGGGCAATGCCAAACAATGGGCAAGTAATTCAATATCTAATGACGAGTTTGCCAAAGGATTGCAGTATTTTATCAGCAATAAAATAATCTTGCAGAACCAGTCAGGTGCTAGTCACTCCAACCATATTCCAAACTGGGTAAAAAACAATGCCGGGTTGTGGGCATCAGGACAAATCTCAGACCAAGAATTTGTCATAGGATTACAATATTTGACAGATAACAAGATGATTTCAGTACAATAGTAGAAAATCCCAGACACAAAAAGACGATACGGTTTGTGAAAAGTTAAATTGAAACATTTTCAACGGTACCTTGATGTCAGAGCTAGTCCAGTATCAAATCCAACAGTTAGTTGACAACTGTCAGACAGTCCAGTTGACACTAGCAGAAGATGTCCAAACAGAGCCCGTCTCACAAAAACAGCTAATGCTTGATGCAATAAACCAAAAACTAGACCCTGAACTAAGGGACCAGATTGCGCCGTTTATTGAGGCAATACTTCAGGCCCAGCCTACGATTGCAATCAAGAGTTATGCCCAGACATCAATTATCATTACAATGCCAAAGCGAAGGTATGAGAGAATGGGCAGTCCGGCAGTAGGCCAGAGACTTGAAATTAACATAAAAAAGATCTAGACGAGTTTTTCAATATCAGGTACAGTCTCAAGAGGTAAAGAACACGTAAAGTCTCTGCAAACATAGACCTTGGTTTTAGTGCCATCATATTCTTTTCCTGCAAAAAATTGTAAACCTTGAAGGTCTTCAAGATCTTCTTTTCTTGAAATCATGACAAGAATTGCTTCAGGGATGAATTTTTTCAAGAGATAACTTTTCACATCGGTGTTCATAGTATTCAGCATAGTAATCTCTACAGGTTTTTGCAAGTATGCATATACGGAATTTAGTAACTGGCCAAACCCAAATGGATTTTCTGCAGCCATAACGGCAAGAGATTCCATCACTTTGATTGATACATCAAGATATTTTTTTTCTTGTGTTAGATGGTACAGCCTTAACATCACTCCAGCTGCAACAGAGTTCCCAGACGGTAAAGACAAGTCATAGATGTTCTTTGTTCTGATGATTAGTTTTTCATGATTATCTGCAGTAAAGAAAAAGTTCTTGTGGTTTTCATCCCAGAAATGGTCAAGCAGATAATTTGCATAATATGTAGCAAGGTCAAGGTATTTTTTTGATGGTGCAACTTCAAAGTAATCAAGTAGTGCATTTACAAAATATGCGTAATCGTCAAGATATGCCTTGAGTTTTGACTGGCCATCTTTGTATGTATGAAGCAGTTCTCCATTTTTTGTCAGTTTCTCTTCAATGAATTTTATACAGTTTTTAACAGCATATAGAAAGTCTTCATCTCCAGATACACGATAGCCTTTTACAAAAGAGGTGATCATAAGCGAATTCCAACTTGTCATTATCTTGTCATCCCTACCAGGACGTACTCGTTTTGCCCTCACTGCATAGAGTTTCTCTCGCGACTGCTTTAATATTGAGATAATTTCAGATTCTGGCTTGCCAAAGTGAAAGGCTATTGATGACAAATTCATGCTGTTGTATAGTATAGTGT
>JBOGQV010000161.1:0-11891 GCA_050749145.1 Nitrosotalea sp.
TTCATCTTTAGAGTTTGATCCTGCCAAGTCTATCTTGTAATTTGCCTTTTCCAGTCTATCAAATACAGATGGGTTGGTATTTTGAATCTCCAAGTAACCCGAAGGCGTGGATATCAATAACAGTACAGACGCAGGAAGATGTGCGTTTATGACTCCCTTGATAAATTCAATTGAATCCTTGTTCCCGTCAAGCTCATCCATTTCAAAGACAAGAACTTTGCCCAGGAATCGGTGAGTCAATTTAGAGATAGAGGATAACATTCCTATCAAGGTCTCTAGATTTTTGACTTCGTCAAAAGAGTTTGAGATGACATTTTTAATCAATATGGATTCATGATACTCAAATTTGTGAACCAAAAAGGCAGTCAGATTTTCTAAAGATACAGATTGTTTTCCCCTGATGATGTCTTCTGTCTTTTCTTTTATTGTCATTCCAGTCAGTTTATTTACAAAGGAGTAGTCAAGTGCTTTTTTTGCAGAATTGTCGCCTTGCTCTGCATTTTCCCGCAGATAATTCAAGAATTTTTCTCGTAGTTGCACAAAGAATTCGTTGTCAAATCCCTTGAGTATTGCATCGTATAATCCAGAAATAGTCTTGGGGGATATGGTAGACAAGTCAATGTAGGAGCATTCCGCATTGTATCGCCCTTTGAGGCTCTTGACATGCAAAGACAAGTGAGTCTTTCCAGAACCTACATCTTGTACAACTGTAATTACACGAAAATCATTATTTTCAGCAGTCTTGCCTTCTACTTTTCTATTTAGTTCCTTGATACACTCTAGTATTGCAGCCTTTGCCTCCTTGTGTCTTTTTCCTCCAAGTATCTTGGCATCTTTTTCAGTTGGAGTTGGGCTGCTTGGATATGGATTTTGATCTAGATTATATGGATACATTAGATGTTCCTCACATAGCCGTGAACTAGTCCGCGCATTACAATTCCCTCTTGGCCTCCAGATGATACTTCGTATCTATCGTGATGATTCTCAATCAGATTCGTTGCCATTTGGTAGAATTTTTCCTTGGACAAGTTTTGGTTTTCACAAACTCTTTCTCGGATTTTATCAAATGGAACCCACCCTATAGAGGTGGAAGACTCGTTCAATGAGCTGTTAAAGACTCCCTCAAAATCATCATGTTTAGAAACACCAGCCTTCTGCGAGGTTCGTTCTAGTTCTTCTTGTAAAACATCTGCATGCGCTTGCACTTTTGCAAGAGACTGGTTTACACCTGTCAGCATGCCAAGTATTATTTTGAATTTCGGATCATTTTGTGTCATATGCTGGACATAATTTTCTCTAGTCCAAACAAAATATGCTACGCCCTTTTTTTCAATGAAAATTTGCTCGTTTGCCTTCAACTCTTCAAGTATACCCTCACAGTCTTTACCGAATGTCTTTTTCAGATCAATCTTCTTAATTCCGCTTACTCCAGAAGAGTCAATTTTTTCGAGTATCTCCCCTTTCACAGGCATGGTTCTACAAAATTTTATTTAATATCAGAGGTGATACAGGGTAACAATTTGGTGAAGATTTGTTATCTCCATTACCACAGACACGAAAACTGCAGAAACAGAGATCAGCCATAATATAAGGCATAATAAGATAAGATCTCATTGCAGAATGATGATTGGGTATACTGATCATATGATGAATTATACCTGGGGTATCTGACTGCTTGAAAATATAGAAATAGAGACTGAAGGATTAAATCCTAAAAGACCCAATAAGAGAGTCATTGGAACCACAGAACGATCCATGGAAAGACAAACTGACCTCGGACCAATATTTTGTATGCAGAATGAAAGGCACAGAACCTCCATTCACTGGAATATATCACGATTCAAAGGAAAAGGGAGTTTACAACTGCCTATGCTGTGGAATCAAATTATTTAGTTCAGACACGAAATTTGATTCCGGGACCGGATGGCCAAGCTTTTGGGAGTCAATTTCAGATAATGTAACAACAAAGGAAGATACTAGTCACGGTATGTTGCGAGTTGAGGCATTGTGCAAGAATTGTGGTGCTCATCTAGGCCACGTATTTGACGATGGGCCAAACCCTACAGGCTTGCGATACTGCATAAACTCCGTTTCATTAAAGCTAGAAAAATAAATCAGGTTACAGGGTAATAGCAAAGTTACCTTGTCATTAATAGTACCGTATGATACCGTAATGTATGTTAAATTGCGAGTTTTGTCCAAAGCAGTTCTTTGAGACTGCAAATGGTCTAGTAGCAAAGACTTTCCATGAAAGTCTTCATGATCCAGATTTAGTCAATAACTAAACCTGGTTTCTTTTTTGTATCAATTAAAATCAAAACCTAACTTTTTTATCGGTTGCCATCATTGTAATTTAAAGTGGCCAAGCCAAAGCGTACAGAATCAAAACCAAAACCCAAAGATTCCACACATGACGTTGTCAAAAAAATGTCTTCAATTTCAGATGCTACCAAGACTCTAGCATCTGAAGTAAAAACAATGTCAAAGATATTTGTGGAAAATCAAAAGATATTGATTTCCATGAAAGACATGATATCATCAGTAAACTCGTCACTAGATCAGATTCAGAAAAATTCTAGGCAGATGAACATAATTGAAGAAGATACTCAGCGCCTATTTTCCGGAATGAGTCAAGTCAAGGCCCATTCTAATTTGATAGACAAGATAAATAATCAAATAAACAAACTTCAGGATCACGTAGAGAAGATTCGCGACAAGCAAGAATCAATGCCAGACACCAACAAGATAATGCAGAGCATTGCTGACAATTTGGATTCGACCAGAAATAACACCAAGATGATAATGCACGTATCAGAAAAGACCGAAAAGATACGAGAAGAGATCAAACATGCAGTAAACAATTCAGAATCACTTTCCAATCTCAGCAATGAAATAGGAGAATTAAGAAAAAGCACAAGCGAGATATCAACAAAAACAGAATCACTATCCAATTTACATAAAGAGATTGAAGAGGTCAGACAAGATACAAGAGAGATATCCTCAAAGGCTGAAAAAATGTCAGGATTGGAACAAAGCATATCCAACCTAAAAGGCGAGCTAGGTGACATTATCACAAAAACAGATGCCATGTCAAGCATGAATTCCCAGATAAGAAATGTAGGCCTTGAGATTGATTCTCTGATTAAGAAAACAGATTCGTTATCTGCACTTGGCAATGACATTAGAAGCATCAATTCAGAGTTTACTAATTTCAAAGAAAGCATGGTTGGAAAGAGCCAGAATTTGGACGAAAAGATATCTGATTTTGCAGAACTATTAAACAAAAACTCGGCATCAATCTCAGAGTTTAACAAGAAAACATACGAGATTTCACAACAGTTGCAGGATATTCGCAGTGTCACTCACAAAACATCCCAGAACACTTCACATGAAGTTATGGGACTGCTTCGCTTGTCAGAATTCCAGTCAAACATCAGGATGCGTTCTGAATCAAAATATGGTACACTAGAAGATATCGAAAAAATGACAGGTCAGACCAAGGACATGGTAAACTTGTTTGATAAAATTTCCATAGAAGTTGAAACAAAGATGCCATTGCCCACAGAGGTAAGACAGTGGAGCATATCAAAAATTCTAGATTGTGCAGACAGGTGGGAAATAAGATTTACAGATGTATTCAGGTTGTTGATCACAGAGCTTGGTTCTGACATTGTAAAAGAATCAATCAGAATGGAACAAGTTCGTGATCTTTTCGGAATACGTGCAGTAGATGAAATAAGACGCGAATTGAATATCACTAGTTAGCTTTCATCGTTTTTGTCAAGAGACTGTTTCTTCTTCTTCAAGAGAGCAAAGATTCCAATTATTACTGCAACCCAGATACTACCAAACAACATGTTTGAGATGCTGACATACATGTACGGAGTAGCATCAAGTAAATTGAATACCAATGTTGAAGACTGGTAATGGACGTTAAGCATTCCAGTATGAAATGCTGCAGTATCAGGCGTAGTGGTAGAAATTTTATCTACTGTAGATGACATTGTTTCAAGATCTTTTTGCATCAATCCAAAATCCGTATCAGAGGTAGGAAATATCCAGACAGGATTTCCAGATTTTGGCAAAAGTTGTTGAACCGTTTTGATATCATTACTGATTAATTGCGGATCAGATGTGGCTTGGATTCTAAGCAATATTCCTCTTGATTGATCAAGTGGATAAATTGTAGTGCCATATTCCTCAAAAGCCATGACTACACCTACAATGATTAATACAAGTATGCCTGCCAATGCAGCTTTATAGTAATTGTTTGCCATTTTCTCTGCCTTTGATTCGACTCTCTCTCTTGATCTGCCTTTTTTAAATGTTGAATGAGATATGCTAAGATACGCAATGTAAAAAAATCCAATAGCTTGGATACCCAAGATTGGAGCAAATACAGGATTATTGGAAAATATTGCAACAAATATTCCTATTATTCCATATACTCCAAAGAATATCTCAAGAAGAGTAGTTTTTGTGAATGGTAAAGCATATGCTTTGTCTCTCCAATCATCGTCATTTTTTATTATCCCAAATTTTGGAGTACGTAAAAATTCATTGTTCTTTCCAAAAAATGCATCAAAGACTGCAACAGTATTGTTAACAGACATGCCAGCAGAGTAGATTATCAGATACAAGTATGAAAGCGTCTTTGATTTCCATTTTTTTGCATACATCCCTCGAATTACCATGATGTATGCCACAGGTCCCATTGCCAAGTATGCAATTATTGTCAATGCCGGCAATCCGCTTATCACATAGAGATTTATTTTTGAAGCCAATAGTATTGGCAAGATTAGAAACTGTGCCAATACCAATGGATGAACAATGTGTCTTGTGAGTTGAACAAATGCCTGGATTTTGGTATCAACAGGTATTTTCTTTATCGCAACACCACCAAGTAATTTTATGGCGCATTGAATCGAACCTTTTGCCCATCTAAATTGCTGTCTTTTTGCAGAGTTCATTTGGACTGGAAGTTCTGCATCTACAACAATATCAGGAATGAATACACACTTCCAACCTTTCATCTGTGCCCTATAGCTCAAGTCTAGATCTTCAACTAGTGTAGCAGTGTGCCAGCCACCAGAGTCATCTATGCACTGTTTTCTCCAAATACCAGCAGTACCATTGAAACTCATAAAGAGATGTGAGTTACTTTTTGCCTTTTGTTCTATCAAAAAATGAAAATCAAGACTTAGGGCTTGTGCCTTTGTTAGAGGAGAATACTGTTCATTAACATGTCCCCATCGGCATTGAACCAATCCAATGTTTGGGGTGCAAAAATAAGTCAGTGCCCTTTTCAGAAACCAGGTGGGAGGAATAAAATCAGCGTCAAAGATTGCAATAAAATCTCCCTTTGCAGATTTCATTGCATTTCGCAATGCACCCGCCTTGTATCCTTTCCTGTCTGATCTTTGTATATGATGTATGTCAAAGCCCTTGCTCTTGTATTCAGAAACTAGTTTCTCAAGTAGCAAATGTGTTTCATCAGTGGAATCATCAAGTACTTGAATGCAGAGTTTGTCCTTTGGATAGTCCAGAGCACATACCGCATTTACCAATCTTGCAGCAACATATTTTTCATTATAGATTGGAAGTTGGACTGTAACGGTTGGGATTTCTGTCAATTCTACAGAGTTGCTCTTTTTTTGGTGTCTTGACATTACTACAAGATAGTAAAAATTGCAAGTATAGAGAGTAATTATCATTGCAATGCTGATGAACATATTCCACAGAAATTGTGTTAAAGGATTTGGAATGGCATGTAAAGGCATTCAGAGTTTTTCAACTCTAAAGTCTTTATAGCCCTACCGCTGGAAAATTTTTCTTAACCTTTCTTGGATATCTTGATTGCTTGGACTGGACATACATTTTCACAAGCTAGACAAAATATGCAATCAGGTTCTCTTGCCATCAACGGTTTTTTTTCAGAAGCTGGATTGCCAGCAAATTCAGCCCATTCGTAAACTTTTACAGGGCATGCATCTATGCATGCACCATCACCTACACAGATATCATAATCAACCGATACAAATTCTCCCCAGATTCCAAGTATCTCATTGCCTTTTCTGTGACCAAATACTTTGATCTTGTGACTTGATGGAGCAGTAAAAGTTTCGACAACTTTGAGTTTTGTTTTAAAGTCAACATCGATTGGACCTGGCTTTGCTCCAGAGGGTGTCTCAGGTTCTGCTTCTACTACTTGTTGTCCTGGCGGTGGAGCTGCTGGTTTTGGTTTTGGTTTTGCGTTAGCAACTATCTGAGCTAGTGGTGTCATGGTTTCCAATTCTTGCAGGGCTTGCTCTGGTGTAATTTTTTTTGTATTTACTTCGTGCTCTACCATTTTGTCAGCAAGTACACTATTTCGTAGAATGGTATCAATTACCATCTTTGCATTTGCATCTGCTTTCTTTCTGTAATGTGTAACCCATAAACCATCACCATATTTTTCGACTGGATATATTTGGTAGATCATGTCTACAACTTCTCCTGTTACAATTTCAACTTGAACTTCAAGATCTATTGATTTGTATCCACTATCATCTGGGTCTGGCATGTTTTCTTCTTTCCAGCGATATGTAGCGTAAATCCTGTCAGCAAATTTATCCATTTCAAAAACTTTCTTGAATCCGCTAACAATAGAATCAATTTCATAAGTGTCCTCAAGTTTTACAGGAAGACGATAAAGACCTAATTTGTAACTGTGTAAAGGATAGACTCCTCTTTTTGATGTAGCTGATTGAACTGTATACACTTTGTCCTTTAGCAGGAGTGACATCTGAATGGTATATGAAAAAAGAGTTTAAAAATGCTTCTTAAGGTTCTGTTAACTTGATAGATCATCTTTGAGCCTCAACTAACTTGCTTCCATCCACTCGTAGGATTAGCGGCTGTAAGTATTCCACATTCCCCTTCATCGCTTCAACTAAAAGCCCTCTAGGATGGCAAAACCTACTCCACCCCTTGTAAGCAATATTCATGGATGCAATTACATCCCTGTTCATTGATCTCTTACAATTAATGCACAATAATTTTCGTCTGTGAAATCTGTCCTCTTGGAGTCTCCCTCCGCATATTGGACAGAGTTGGCTTGTGCGTTTAGGATCTACGAATCTAACAGGAATTCCTTCCCATTCTGCCTTGTATGTAATCTGTCGTTGCAGTTCGTAGAACGACCATGAGTTTAATTTCCTTCTATACTTGTTTCCTTGACCATTTCCCTTTCTGTATAGTTTTCTGATTCCTTTTAGATCTTCAAATACAATCATTGATTTGGATTCTTTAGCTCTTTGTATGATATCTTTTGAGATCTTGTGTAGACACTGTTGTATTCTTCTTGATCGCCTATTTCCCAATCTTTGTTGGAAATGTCTCTTTACTCTTACGTCAAACCTCTTGAAAGATGATATCACATGAGAGGTATTTTCCTTAATTGAGAGTAACTTGTTGGTCTTGTACAGTATAGTTCCATCATTTGTTGAAATGGTTACATTTCTCAGGTTTCTATCAATTCCAATCATATTTTCAGGAATGACTTGTCCCACTTGCTTCCTGACTGAAATTGATATTGAATTTGGTGTTATTGTAAATGATCGTGGTTCCATATTTTCCAGTTGTGATGTGGTGTACTCGTTTAGTTTGACCAAGAACTTGTCATCATTTGAAATTGGAAATGATAAAAGCATACCAGTTATCTTGAAACCATAACAAGAAACTAGATATGGTTTTGATATATATGGAGATTTTGGAGTTCGTCCCTTCTTCATGTCTCTTTTTCTTTGGGCCAGTCGCCCCATTGCCTGAGACATGGCTGTAAGCTTGTACTTGCCTTGTATATCAAATTGAGACAAGTTCTTGTAATGTAATGATGAAAATTTCTTTAGAGTAGATATGTTCTCTTGCAATCCTATTTTTATACAAAAATTTACCATTTCTTTGAATGTCTCCATCAGCGATGTAATATCATCAGAAAAGACGCAATTCTGTTTTATTGATTTGACGGCCATCAGAATATTGACTTCTTTTTATATTTAAGATGTAGGTATTATCAAGATTTTTTACGAGTCATCAAGTTGACAGGATTTTTTTAATAATCAGGGCAAGTCTCTTCTCGGATCTTTTTGTATCTTTGCTCCATCTCGGTTGCATGCTCAAGAACCTTGTCAAATCCATACGTGTCCTTTGGAAAAAACCACCTTATGCCCACCTTGCGCCCAATTCCATCCATATCGTAGATCATTCCTTTATCAGAACTGACACCATATTTTTCATCAATCGATCTTTCTAGAACAGTAAGACCACGTTTAGTTTTGTCTTCCATTATGAGAAAAACTGGATCATCAACTATTGCATAGAATATACCTTTTTTTAGAATGGACGGATCTTGGCCAGTTTCGTTATTTTTCGATTGGGTTTCCAATCATATTACCCCATTCAGTCCAGGATCCATCATAGTTTCTAACTTGAGGATATCCAAGAAGATATTTTAGAACAAACCACGTATGTGAAGATCTTTCTCCAATTCTGCAGTAACATATGACATCCTTGTCAGCAGTGATACCTTTTGATTCGTAAATTTTCTTGAGTTCTTCTACTGATTTGAAAGTGCCATCGGTGTCATTTACTGCACTTGCCCAAGGAATGTTATTTGCGTTTGGAATGTGTCCACCTCTCTGAGCATGTTCCATTGGATACTCTGCAGGTGCAGTTATCTCACCTGAGAATTCTTTTGGTGAACGCACATCAACTAGAACAGTATCTTTTTTGTCAAGTGCTCGTCTTACATCAAAGAGATATGCACGTAGTCCTTCATTTGGTGGTTGTGCAACATAGTTTGTTTTTGGTATTTGCGGTTCATCTTTTGTGTAAGGTTTGTTTTCAATTTCCCATTTTTTTCTTCCACCATTCATGATTTTCACATTTTCATGTCCATAATACTTGAATATCCAAAACACAAAGGCAGCAAACCAGTTGTTAAAGTCACCATACAAAATAACTTCAGACTGGGTAGTTATTCCATTTCTTGACAGTAAATCTTCAAACTGTGATTTGCTGATTATATCTCTAGTAATAGGATCATTGATGTCTCGTTTCCACCAGATTAGACCTGCCCCCTGGAGATGTCCTTGTCTGTAGGCATTCTCTGGGTCATAATCAACTTCTACAATCTTAAAGGATGTATTGCTCAAGTTCTTTGAGACGGTTTCTGTATCTACTAAAACTGGTTGTGCATAATTCATTTTGTCTCTATCATACCAGACCCAGACGGTTCTTAATATTTTATACTCAACAGATGCTTTTTAAGTGAAATTAAAATTAGTAGTTTTGCTTGGATCTTCACAATGTTGCACTTGTAAGCAAAGTTGGTTCAAAAGAATCTGAGGATGCTGTAAAAAAAGTTGCCAAAAAATTGCTTGCAAAAAAAATCAAAGTGTATACAGTTTCAGCTGCAGATGTAGATGGAGCCAAGAAAATCAGCGATATAGAAGATCTCAAGACCACAAAATTAGATTTGACAATAACACTTGGAGGAGATGGAACAACGCTACGAACTTTTAGGTATCTAGAAAATGAAGTTCCAAATCTTGCAATAAACGTAGGAGGGAACAGAGGCATATTATCAGAGATAACACTGCCCGAGATTGACACTGCCATTGCGCAAATCATTTCAGGTAAGATTTTTTTGGACAAGCGAACTAGAGTAGTTGCTTCTTGTGGAGGACAAGATTTTCCTCCAGCACTAAATGAAATTTACATCAATAGACAGAATTTGACAAAGACATCATTGTTTGAGATAAAATTTCAAAGTGATAAAGTAACACAAAAAATGGATGGAGTAATTGTTGCAACGCCAAGTGGTTCCACAGGACATTCCTATTCTTTAGGAGGTCCAATTCTTCATGAAAGTCTAGATGTTCTTATCATAACACCTGTTGCTCCAGTCAACAAGTTGCCATCAATTGTAGTTCCTGATGAAAAAATTGAGATCCATAGCAGTCATGACTCCAACATAATCATGGATGCTCAAGTGATCAAAACTGCCAGATTTGATGATGTGATCACCATAAGAAAATACAAAAAACATGCGGTATTTGTAAGACTGAAAAAACAAGGTTTGAGACAGATGAGCAAGCTTGGTTTCTAAAATATTAGATGCCACATCATTTTATGCAGGAGTGCCGTTTTCTTCTCAAGAGCAGGGCTTTACAACTCCGTTAGTTTTTGAAGAAATTAAACACATTAAAAAAAGTCATGATGCAGTACAAACACTCATTGATCTAGGCAGACTACAAATTGTAGAACCAGAAGAGAAGTTTCTCAAATTTATTTTGGACGAGTCAAAAAACACAGGAGACTTTTCCGAACTATCAAAGGAAGACATGTCAGTGCTTGCACTATGTGTTCAGCTAAAAGGCGAACTAGTAACAGATGATTTCACAGTATCAAATGTTGCAAGACACCTAAATCTCAAAGTTATTCCAATAATGACCAAGGGAATATCCAAGGTCTTGGACAGTGTGTATTTGTGCCCCGCATGCAACAAGAGTTTCAAGAAAATGTCGGATTGTCCCATTTGCGGTAGCAAACTAAGGAAAAGATCATCGAAGAGAAAGATTTCTTCTAGCACAATAGGCAAAAAAGCCATCACATAGCTTTACGTTTTTACATCAAATATCATACATCGTGTAGTGTTTTTTGATCAGTTTTTTTTCCAGCCTTGGTTTCAGCATCAAGTATTTTGCGTATCTTTTGGGCGCGGGTCTCTCCCATCCCAGATATCTTTGACAGTTCAACATATGATGCATTCAATGAATTGCTTGTAGAGCCAAATTTTTCAAGCATCCGTGTCGCAAGTTTTTCTCCAACACCTGGCAGACTGCACAAAATGGATAATTGCTGTTGTTTTAAATCGCCAGATTTTCGTATTTTTTTAAGAAATGGTCCATTTACTGTCCCCTGTCTTGCACACATGGATATCAACAATTTGGCAGTATGAGACGCGGTGGGAGTTGGGATTACCGGTATTTTGAAATCCAATACCACAGAAGACATGGCTCCATAAAATACCAAAGGATTTTCCGTAATCTTGTCTATCTCGTCAACATTTCCTTCTATTATGATACATGGATGCTCAAAGTGTTCCTTGAGTCTACTGCATTGATCAAACAATCTACCATCAAAGACCGATGAGATAAAATCACTAACGCTTTTTCTTTCCACTATGGATTCAGGTGCAACAATATAATCTCCTACAGGCAGATTCATCATCTCCACTTTAACTCCGATTTGTTTTAACAGGTCAGGTATTCCACTTTTTCGCTCCCTTTCGTCAATTACCATTCGGAGATCGTCAATTTTCATTAAACAGTTATGTTTCTGTAAATATTTTATTTAGGGGTATCTGTCTTTTGTTGTCCCGGTGGAGCTCCAGATCCTCGTAGCATTTCACGGATTTTTGCTTCTGCTTCCTTGAGATTTTCCTTGATTCTAGTTTCTTGTTTTGATAGTACCATGAGTCTTGTATTTGCAAGTTCTTTCTTTTCTTGCAATTCTGATACCAGCGTAGCTTTTGTAGATTTTACAAGGATAGAGCCTGCAGTTTTATAAACAGTATCATCATCGTTTGCCTTTTGCAGGACTTCAAGTGCTCTCTCAGTCTCCAGATGTTCTGATTCAAGATGTTGTTTTTGCATCATGATAGACTGGAGATTTTGTTGTAATTGTTGCATTCGACCGACTTGTTCTTGCAACCACGGAGGAAGTTGTTGTTCGCCTGCAGACATGAATCTCTGACTTGTTATTTTGCTTATATCTTTACCGATTCGATGGAATCATTACTTGCTTGGACAAGTCGCAGGGTGGAATTTAGATTAGCTCGTAGGTGT
>JBOGQV010000162.1:0-5863 GCA_050749145.1 Nitrosotalea sp.
TAGGTACACCATGCCTGACTTCATCATTGTCCATGATGTCATCATGCACTAGCGTAAAATTATGTACCATTTCAATTGCGGCAGCAGCAGGTATTGCCTGCTTTGTAGTCCCTCCTAAAAGCTGGCAACTTTTTATGACCATGTATGGTCTTAGTCTTTTTCCTCCATGATCGATCAAGTAACTTGCTGCCTGATACAGATCCTTTGGTTCTCCTGATAGGCTAGTTGAAAGAAAAGAATCTATCTTTGATGCTGTTGCTGCAAGTTTTTCTAACTTCATTCTTTTTTTAGCTCCCATTTATGGTCTGGAAAATGATACTTTAACGATGCTTCTAGTTTACTTTTAAGGTCCTCTCTATTCCACATCTTGAGAATTTCCTTATGACTATCACTGATATTGTGATTTGATTCTGGTAAAAAATACAATGCCACTAGCATCCATGGGCAGAAAATCTGAGGTGTCTTTTCAATCTCTAACAATATTTGTTCTAATGTAACCCATCTGATATCTGAAATTTCATCTTCAACAAGTTTTATCTTTGAAGGATCATCTAATGTACCAATTAATGTGCCGCAAATTTCATTTTCTGATCCAATGTTTTTGTAGGGAACATGGTATTCAAATTTATACAAATAATCTAATTTGCATGTAACTCCCAATTCTTCTGGTAATCTTCTTTCTGCAGATGAGATGTAATTCTCGGACTGTCTTGGATGACTTGCCACAGTTCCATCCCAATCTCCTGGCCATAACATCTTGCTCATGCTTCTCTGCGTAAGTAAAAGCTGTCCTTCTTTATTGAATAAAAATATGGTAAAAGCTCTGTGAAGTTTTCCATTTGGTAAATGACATGTTATCTTCTCTTCAGTTCCTATCTGGTTATCAGTACCGTTTACAAGAATGAGATATTCCATAGTCATCCTCTAAATATTGTTCCCTCAAAACTCTTGCCATTTATTGCATTTGTTATTCTCCTTGGGGTATTTCCATTTACAAAGAAGACATCTGTTCCGTTCTTTGATATATCAAATGCTTCTTTTATTTTACGAGACATGCCTCCAGTGACATCCATTGATACTTTTGAAGTGATTGGCTTCTTTTCTGTAATCTCACTCAAAAGCTTCTTGTTTTTCATATCTGAATACACTCCATCCACATTAGTGACAAAAATTGCAAGGCGAGGATGTAATATTTTTGAAAGAATTCCCATGATTCTATCTCCAGATAAAATGTAGAATTTATTTTTTCCAAACCACATGACGTCTCCATAAGAAATTGGTGTTAATCCTGTCTTTGAAATTTTAGGAATCTCTTTAACCTTCTTGACTAATGGTTTGTTGCCTATGATGAAATCGTCAGGTGGTAGGCAATATGGGTTTAAACCCGACTCCAAAAATGATTCCAGTACAATACTGTTTAATTCTACCATGGAGTTCTTAACATGAGAAACTCCTTCGGCTCCATGTCTTTGAGGTTTTGTATGCATGTCATATTTTACGGACCAGTAATGTCCAAAGGATCCTCCTCCGTGTACTATGACAATTGGTTCATCTATATTTTTGAGGCTTGTCACAATTTTTTTTATTGAGTTTCTATTTGGGGTCAATGGTTTCTCTTTGTTGGTAATTATCGAACCTCCGAGTTTAATCAAGATCATGATTTTTAACAATGCTATAGACGGTTTTAAAAAGTATCTCACTGAATTGCTGATGCAATTCTTTGACTGAAATAATGCTTTAGTTACTTAATTTCCAGACGATGTGTATAACTGAAGAATTTCGGTTCTAACACTAGTATTTCTTAGGTGTATCTGAGACCACTGTAGTCTATCTTTGCAATGAAACAATCTGCGGTTTTTCTCAAATTATCTAGTGTACTTTTTTTGTTGGAATCATCTACAAGAGAAATTATACACCCGCCTCCTCCAGCTCCTGTTATCTTTGCACCATGGGATGTTTTTTTTGCCTCTTTGACTAGAAAATCTATTTTTTCTGTAGATACTCCTATCTGTTTTAACAAATTATGATTTTCTAGCATCAGGGAACCTAGTTTAACCAAGTTATTTTCTTTCAGAGATGTTATTGCATTATTGACTATGTCAATCTCTTCATTACATAATTTATTGAAAAGTTCAGTGTTTTTCTCTTTAAAATTTTTGACCTGTCTTACAACATTTTGGGTGTTGTGAACTTGTGCAGAATTTGATATTATAAAACTCAGTTCATTCTTTGATGAAATATCTTGAAATCCGTTCTTTAGATCGTACGACACCAGCCCGCCAAATGTTGAAACTGATGAATCTGCACCAGAGTTTTGTTCAAATACAGTACGTTCTGCCTGTATTGCTATTTTCACTACTTCCTTTTTTGATAATCTATGAAATAATCCATTAACGGAAGCTGTAACTGCTACACAAGCAGCAGATGATGAACCTAGTCCTACTCCGGGCGGTATTTCAGATTCTATAACTATCTCTATACCCTGCCCCGTGAAGTTTTCCTTTATTGCTTTTTGTGCTATGTAAAAGAAAGGTTTCATAAATTTCTGTTGCACGTTTTCTAAATTATTTGGCGAATCTACATTCATCTCGAACTCTCCCAACGAAGATCTTATTTTGATTATTTTATCGTCTACAAATTGTGATGTGGCAGTTATTCTCTTATCTATGGAACATAATATGGCGCTGATGCCATACACTACAAAATGTTCTCCAAAGAGAATAATTTTTCCTGGGGCCGATGCAATAGATTTCATGAAAACACTATCGATGCATATCCTACCACTGAACTCTTGTCTCCTGCTATGTCCCCACTGGTGGCATACTTGATCAAAGTTCCCTTGGTTGCTCCTAGTTCCTTACAAGCTATCATGGTGGATGCAATCGCCCCATACCCACACGCACTAATTTGTTTTTCTTGTAATGTACTATAAAATTTGTCTATATCCAAGTTAACTATTGGATCTATTATTGACTTGTCTTGCTCATGTGCAAAATCATTTGGTTCGTAATGAGTAAAATCTGAAGAACCAATTATGATGGTCTTCCTAGTTTTTGCAATTATCGCTATGAATTTACCAATTTCAATTGCAGTATTGCGACTCTGATCAATCAAAATTATAGGCAAAATCTTGAATTTGTGAGAAAATATTTCTTGAAGCATTGGTATCTGTACTTCTAAACAATGATCTCTTGTATGTGAAAAAGAATCAAACTCTATTAATTTTGAAACCTTATTGAGCTCTATTGCAGCTTCGGTATCCACTTCGATATCTCCAATGGGTGTTCTCCATATACCTTCTTTCATTACTGCAATATCTCGACCGATTCCCCAATGATTTGGTCCTATGATTATTACAAGATCAGGTTTTTGAGATGATATGGCATAGTATGAATCTGCAGCTATTGGACCCGAGTATTCATATCCGGCATGTGGACATATGATACCAATAATTTTTGTATCGTGAGATGAAGGTGGTAATTTACCTGGACCATATTTATGCAAAAAACAATCTCTTATGCTTGATTTTAATTCTTGAGTTGTTTTTGGATAGAACATTCCAGCAACAGCTGGTGTCCTCACCTGCATTGTGTTATTGCCTCTGAGTTCTCATTCTTTGAGGTGGCATCCTTTCGGATTCTTCCTCTAACTCTTCTTCTGTTATTTTGGTTTCAAAATCATCTATTTGGTATTTCATAGATTCTGCATTTTTTAATTTGCCTTTTTGCATTAGTATCTCTCTTGCTAAAAGCCAATATGCAGCAGCTAGAGATTTTCTTCCTCTATTGTTTGCTGGAATTACCAAATCAATTTTAGATGTAACATTATCTGTATTGGAAATGCCTATTACGGGAATTCCAGCATTGGTTGCTTCCACAACTGCTTGCTCATCTACTTGAGGGTCTGAAACAAAAACTAATTCTGGTTCTCTATAGTATGGTAATGATGGATTTGTTAGGGTTCCAGGCATGAATCTTCCAAGCATGGGAGTTGCACCGGTTACTTCACAGAATTTTTCAACAGGTGTACTTGCATATTCTCTGCCTGAGCAAACTAGAATTTTTGTAATATCTGCCCTATTGATGAATTTGGCAGCTGTTTGAATTCTGGATAATGTTTTCTTACTATCAATAATGTAAAGTCCTTCGTTTGTTGCCTTGGTGACAAATGGAGTCATGAATTTTGTTTTTACTTGAGTGCCTACTCTTATTCCCGTAGACAATACGTATTTCTCCATATGTTCAAAATCTTCTTGTTTGCTCATTCTGTGTTTCTAAATCTCGGCCATTCCACGTATTAAATCATACTCTGAAAGTCGTATAAGTTCATTAAGTTTGGCCATTCTTTCTCCACCTAATATGCCAACCTTGAGCATCTTTGATCTAGTGGCAATCCCGATATGCGATATGTGGGAATCAGTTGATTCACCAGATCGATGAGATGTGATTAGCTTTACATTGTTACTATTTGCTTCTTTGGCAAATTCAAGTGCATCATAAAGACTTCCTGCTTGATTCACCTTCAATATTGCTCCGCTACAAGCTCTAATTTTTATTGCTTTTTTGAGAATTTTTGTATTTGTTACCAGTAGATCATCACCAGTTATGAGAACACGTGGGAATTTTTTAGTCAAGACTGCCATGTCTTCAAAGGCTTCTTCGTGAACTGCATCTTCAGCGTAAACAAGTTTGTATTTCTTTATTATACTAGAGGCAAACTCTATTTGTTTATCTGAAGTATTTTCAAAGCCTGCTCTATCATATACGTACTTTTTTTTCTTTTCATTCCACTGTGTAGATGAAGCAAAGTCTACTCCTAACGAAACTTCTTTTCCTAATGTAAATCCGAGTTGTTCACATGCCTTTGCGGATATTTCCAATGCTTCCTCATTTTTTAATTTAGGTGCCCAACCACCTTCATCTCCTCTTCCATTTGTAAAACCTGGATCCTTTTTTGCTAGAATTTTTCCTACTTCTTTGTGTATCATCAAGTTTGTCTCTATTGCATCACGAACAGTTTTGGAACCTATGGCACAAACTAAAATTTCTTGAATGTCTGGTGTACCTGGTCCTGCATGTGCACCTCCTCCTAAAATATTTCCAAGAGGGAATGGATATCTAAAAGTTGAATCTTTTGTTAATAACTTGAACATTGGCACTTGTAATGATTTTGAAGCTGATTCTATTGATGCGATAGTTAATGCAAATGCAAGTGAACCGCCTACTTTTGAATAATTTGGAGTTGGATCTATCTCTCTTAGGGTTTGATGAATTATTTTCAGATTTGATGGATCAAGACCTACAAACTTTCTTACATTCTTTTTTAAAATGTCTAGACTTTTTTCTGGTTTATTTTGAGGAAAGCTCTGGGCTTCATGTTTTCCAACACTGGCACCTGATGGAGCGCAGACTCGTCCTACATGTTGATTATCTGATGTTACATCGACTTCTATGGTCTGACTTCCTCTACTGTTGTAAAGTATTCTGCCTTCAATGGATGTAATCCGAGGCATTCTATTCTAATTCAGATCTTACTTCTTGTTCTCTTCTTCTTATGGCTTCGTAAAATGGAATAACTTGATGAATCGTTTCAACTGATGTTAGTATCATGGCTCTGCAACAATATCTTTTAAAACCAAAAGAATCTAAAACTTTTCCTGGGTCTTCACCGCTTTTAACTCGAGTCTGATATTCTTTAAACTTGTCAGCAATCAAATTTCCACATGTGAAACATCTAACAGGAATTAGCACAGTCACAAAAAGTAATCAAGGCTTATAAAAACCATACATGGGTAAAACCAATTGCGGGAGTCGCCCAGCCTGGTCAAAGGCGCTAGCTTGAGGGGCTAGTATCTTAGGATTTC
>JBOGQV010000163.1:0-4502 GCA_050749145.1 Nitrosotalea sp.
CCAAAAAATGCAGCAACATATGGAATTGCCACTAGATACCCAACACTTGTGACTGATTGGGTTCCTAGTCCGTCAATTATTGTTGGAAGGAAAAATCCTAGTCCGTAAAAACCAATTATCCAAAAAAAGTAAATCAGAACAAGCAGTATGACGTCTCGCTCTCTGATTGCACGTTTCCATGACAGGCCATACTTGGTATCCTTGATTTTATTCTCACTTGCCATTTTTGTCTCAAACCATTTCTTTTCGTCTTGCGAGAGCCATTTTGCCTGGCTTGGCCTATCAGTCAGGTACAAAAATGCAAATATTCCAAGGATAATAGATGGAATTCCTTCCAGTATGAAGAGCCATCTCCAGCCTTGCATGTCAAGCCAGTCAACTGATAAGATATGGGTAGAAAGCGGCGCGCCAATTATCTGCGATACTGGGACTGCTGCCAAAAACATCGAATACGCAACGGCTTTTTCTCTTCCAGTAAACCAGTGCGATATGTATAGTATTATTCCTGGGAAAAATCCTGCTTCTCCCAGTCCAAGTGCAAACCGTAGCCCATAAAACTGCCCCTCTGTATTTGTAAATGCAGTAAGGACACTTATGATTCCCCATCCAATCATTATTCTTGCTACCCATTTTCTTGCACTCCACTTTTGTATCCAAACTGTAACTGGGATCTCTAGAACAAAATATCCGATGAAAAAAACTCCCGCACCAAGACCAAATATTGCAGCGGTAAAATGCAGATCCTTTGTCATGGTAAGTGCTGCATAGCTAATGTTTACCCTGTCAAGAAATGTTATGATATACAAAACAAAGATGAACGGAATTATTCGAAGAAAACGTTTCTTGCGTACTATATTTTCAATGCTTGATGGAATCATAGGTAATCATCAAATGATTCCAGTAAAACCATACCCATTACACCAGTAAACATTTTCCAAGTTATTTATAGTGATATCATATGGATTTCTTATCATTTGGAACTGATGCCCTGTTTTTTCTTGCAACAAGAATTGAACCTGCTGTTGTGACAATATTTGAAAGTATGATGACATAGACTGCAATGCTGACAAATGTGTTTGCAAGTGGAATGCCATCGTTTAGTGCAGCTATGGATAATATGGCAGGAACAACTCCCTGTGCACAGATCAAAAATATTGCAAGCTGGTCCTTACGAATCTCAGATTTTATGGTAGATGCCTTGGTTGCAATGAATCTGAATACCAACAAGATTCCAATCACTAGCAGCCCTAGCATGAGGTTTGACAAAATAGTTGATGGTGTAATCACAAAAACAAGGCCCAGAAATACGAAAAAAAATGTCTCCATGATAAAAGAGATCTCGCCTTGGAACTTGTAGAACTGGTCATTCATCTCAACGAGGTCAAACTTTTGTCTAAGACGTGATAGGACAACCTTTGAGCTTCCAAGAAACAAACCAAAGATGAGCACTGCCACAAGCCCACTTCCGTGCAACACTTCAGTTATTGCATATGTGACAAACAAGAGACCCAGGGATAGGACATATGTGTACTTGAAATTTCTGACACATCTTAGGACAAACATCCACACAATGGATAAACCGATTCCAACAATAATCCCAATTGAAAAGCTTGTTCCAATTGTAATCAGTGGCAGTGTCCAGTTGCTGGTGCCAGTCTTGTACAGGCTGACAAAGGCTTCGTAAAACACGATAGAGTAAATTGAATTTAGGATTGACTCTAGTGTGAGAAATGTTATTGTATTTTGACCAAGTCTAAGTGACCTTGACAGTGGAATGACTACTACTGCTGCAGTCTCTCCGCCGACCATTGAGCCAAAGATGAGGGACTGGATCAAGTCCCAGTGCAAAATAAAATGGAGCGAAAAACCAATCAAAAATATGCTTGATACGACATAGATTGTTACCTGAACTATTGTCCTTGGGCTTCCCCTGACGACTTCTTTTATCCTCATGTCCATGCCGCTGTAAAACAAGATCATAATCAGCGTAAAGCTTGCAAATAAACCCAAAACTGGAATAAGTGGCTCTCGAGGAAATACATTGAAGACTGGACCCAGTATGATTCCAACTGCAATCAAAAAGAGATAGTATGAAATTCCTGTTTTTTTGAAAAATATCTCACCTGCAAATCCTAAAAATATTATTCCTGCGGCTGCAGAGAAAATAATTATCTCATTTATCACAAAATTTCTAAAGGCTAATGTGATAAAATTCTGTCGTATGTTTCTAATTTGTAGAAATTTATTCTAAAAAATAAAAAGAAAGGGTGTGTTCCCTATTTGCCGTGAGCGTATACTGTATCTATGCTAAAGAAAGGACAGTTTACAATAAAGCCAGCAGTTGCCATGTCTGTCATGGAACTCTTACTTGTGATATCTTGCGTATTTTCAAGTACAGTTGCCATTGATGGGTCCTTCCAAGTTATCACCTGAATTCTCCACATTGGAGAGTAGTACTGGTCTCCTTGCTTGCTGCTTCCTACTCCTGACTGGAATCCAAGAGGTCCGCTGCCTGTTATGCCATTTGAAAACTGGAACAGGTCTGCTGCAGCACTTGTGGTTATGGTACTCTGGGTCTTGTTTGCAAGAACAATTCCTAGCGCATCTGCTGGGCCTTTCTGTGATGCATCAGTTGCAATATAGTAAATTGTGGAACCGTCAGGACCAAATCCCCTGTGGGCTACAAAAGTTACTTGCATCTTGTCTGTATCAATGTTGAGCACCTGTGCACTTCCATATGCGCCAGATTCACTGATTGAATCTCGTATTTTCATATGGCCTGCAGGAATTGTTCCGTCTGCATTACCTCCCCATTGTACAATTGGACAATTGACAACTATTGTTGTTGGAGTGATTGTAATCTTGCCTGCAGCTAGTGCCTTTACTATTTCATCTTCAGAGCCTAACACTGTGGCAGCTGTTGCATCCTTCCACTCTACTAGATTTATTTTCCAAAGAGGGCTGTATGCCATTTCTCCTGGGATTGAATCAACCACGTTTGGCTGGAATCCCAGTACACCGCCTCCCTTGACACCATTTTTGAATGCGTAAATGTTTGCAAGAGATGATGCTGGTGCTTTTGCTAGTGCCGGTGCAAAAGTTACAGGAAAGTTTGTGAACTTGCCTAGTGCGCTTGCAATTGTAGAATCTGATGCCTCTGTTGTGATGTAATACACATCTTTTCCATCATACAATCCCTTCACTAGCGGAATAACTAGGGGTAGGTTTGCATTTGATAATTTCAAAACAGAGCCCAAGTCTTTTGATTCCATTGTCTGTGGCATTGATTGTGTTTTGTTCTGCATCATCGACTGTCCATGCATCATGGTAGATGTTTTTCCGGTTTGTGCTTGACTGAGTTCTTGCTTCATCTTGGTATACTCTCCTGGTCCACAAATGTGGTCTCCACACACTACAAAATTTCCGCCATATGTTACAGTAAGTGGCTGGTCATTTGGTGCAGTATAGTCTCTTTTTGTAAGTGCATTTGCAGATGGTGTATCCACAAAGGCAGTCACTGCAGAGATTGAAAGTAATGGAAGAATCAACAACACTCCCAAGCTACGAATCTTACTTGTCATTGTACCATAAAATCAAAATTTTATAGATAAGACTTGTTCCAAATCTCTTCCAAATCCTATCTTTAAAGAGAAGATGAAGACTGGCATGTCATTTTATGATGGATGCTACACACGCATAAAGTTCAACAATGGATTCCTATAGTAAAAAGTGAATCAAAATGAACGGGTATCAAACTAGTTTATACATTTGATTGACATGATATTGCTTGTGCATGATACTAGATGAACAGTAGTCCAAGTCCTGCGTCAGATAATCCATTGAAAAATACCATGTACAGATTCCTATGGGTTACCATGTTTGCATCAGACATTGGTGCGTCCATGCAAACGGCTGGTTCTGGTTGGCTGATGACATCGCTTGCACCATCTCCATTTGTCGTATCACTTTTACAAGTGATGACAAGCTTGTCGATATTTTTACTTGCATTTCCTGCAGGAGCACTTGCAGATATTGTTGATAGGCGAAAACTCTTTCTTGCCACACAATATTTTTCACTTGTAGTAGCTATAATCCTCAGTCTCCTTACCTTTGGCGGTGTTACAACATCTTCAATCCTTGTTGTGTTTACTTTGTTGCTTGGTTTGGGTAATGCAATGAGTTTACCTGCAAATCTAGTAATTCAAACTGAAATAGTACCAAAGAAAGTTGCTCTTGCGGCAATGACTTTATTCAGTGTAGCAATTTACATTGGATTTGCAGTTGGTCCAGTTCTTGGTGGCCTAGTAGTTGCTGCAGCAGGGCCTGGGGCAGTGTTTTTGTTAAATGCATTTTCTTTTGTCGGTATTATAATTTTCCTTCATAGATGGCACAAACCATCAGAACGCAAACTTCTTCCTCCTGAGCAAGTAATAGGAGCTATTCGTACAGGATTGCGATACATGCGTAATTCGTTGCATGTACGTGCACTCTTGGTACGAGAC
>JBOGQV010000164.1:0-4622 GCA_050749145.1 Nitrosotalea sp.
CAGGTAGGTAGAATTGTTTTTGAATTTGCCTTGGAATTTCTTGCTTGACTTTAGTCAAGTCAGTATCTCCACATTTTGTGCATTGATAACCCTGATTTTTGCCCTTTGATTTCATGTGTTTGTTACATTTCACACAAATTGGATTTACCATGATTACATGTTTTTGAAGATCAAGTACTTCAAGAAATTCTACATTTAGAACTTGTTTGTGTTTTTTTGATGATTTTCTTATCCCGCCTCCAATCTTTACCAGATCTCCCTCCATCAGTTTTTCTGCAACAGTATTGAGTTTAGTTGGCTTGTATACTGCACATTTCACTGTGATTCCATTTACAGATATGGAAAAAAATACATGTCCACCTAAAATTGTCTGAGGTTTTCCGGATATTTTACCAGTGATATAACCAGAAGAAAATGGTTTTAGATCAGTGACATCAAGTTCGTCTTGCAGATGATCACCCGTACCTTGATTTGATCGAAATACCATATAACCATAGAATTTTTCTTTAGATTTTACAAGAGAGGCTCCTTTTATCACAGTGTCTGGATCTTCTCCACGTACACCAAAGAATACTGGATCAGGACCATGCGGTGCAATTAGAATTCTTTTCTTTGATGCATCAAAACTGTTGAATGTTTTTGGAAATGTGAGTTGTTGCATTTTTTCTACACTATCTTTGAAAATTTCTCGTTTTTTTCCTAGATTTACTTTATCCCGGTATGAAATTAATTCAAAAGTGTGATCCCTAAAGTCATATCCTATTGCCCCTATTGCGCCTATCAAACCCTGACCATTACCAAGATGGTAGGTTTCAAGCCCACTATCATGAACAAATTTTTTTGCTTCATTTCTACTCACTAGACGATGTAATGCCATCCTTCCAAATTTAGCAAAGTTTTCTGGAATATCTTTTTGTTCATAAAAAACCAATCCAGGATTTGCACCGTCTTTTACGGCAGAATATTTTTTTATATATTTTACAATATTTTTTTTGATCAACTGAGGTTTTTCGGTCTTAATTTTTAGTGCGACTGCACCATTTCCCCTGGTTTTCCAGGGCACGTTGGGATTAAATCTGATTAGATATGGATAATCAAGAAATTTTACTTTTTCTTTTTTTAGATATTCTACTATTTTATAAGCAAGAAAAGTAGTACACATCCCTTTTCTAGAATCAGTATCATCAAAGCCAATATGAAGAATAGATGCTTCTTTCATTCGATTACAGTCATAGTAAGGGTAGAACGTACATTTTTGAGTTGTCTTATGTTGTTTGAAATGGTTCTTTTTAGTGTCTCATTATCTGGTGCTTCTACCTTTACTACCAGATCATAGGCGCCATACAAGACATAGACGTATTTTATACTGGTCATGTTTTTTAGCTGGTTTAGAAGTTCATTTTCTGCTCCCAGTTCAGCATTTATCAAAACAAAGGCAATAGGCATTCATTTGGTCTTAAAAATGTGCGATATTAAATATTGTGGCAGTTCGTTTGATTTAAATTAAAAAAACAATTGCCGATAGCGATTGATAGTAATAGATGAAAAAAAGATTTTTGAGGAGATCGAAAAAAGAAAACCAGTTTCAGTGGCGCTAAATGGCCCTGATGGAATAATCCCAAAGATCCAGGAAACAGCCTCAAATGTAATGGAAAAATTTGGAATTCCAGCATATGTGTTAGCAGATAGTTGTTTTGGAACCTGTGATCTTAATTCAAATGGTGCCAAAGTACTTGGAGCAGAAATTCTATTTCACATAGGTCATACCATTAATTCAATGAGTTTTGGAGATAACATAATTCTCATAGATGCTTTTGATGACATATCATTTGAAAATATTGCAAAAAAATGTACGACGGAGATTAAGGAAAAGACAGTTTCACTTGTTACAGACAGCCAACATCTACATGAAATTGACAAGGTAAAGAAAATACTTGAAGAAAATGGAATTACAGTAAAAATTGGGAAAGGTAAAGGTCAGCTAAACGATGGACAAGTATTTGGATGTGAATTCTACCCAGTTACTGAAACTAAGAACATTGTAGAGGCCAACGTATTCTTGGGGCAGAGTAATTTTCACGCTGCTGGGATTGCATTATCCACTAATATCCCAACATATGTGCTCGATCCATATTTTAATGAGGTTAGAGATGTTACTGAATTTGCAAAAAAATTACAGAAAAAGGCAATATTGACAATTTACAAGGCAGCCGAAGCAGAAACGTTTGGAATAATCATCGGATTAAAAGAAGGCCAATTTTCAAAAGTTACTGCACTCAAGTTCAAAAAAGAGTTAGAAAGCATTGGAAAGAAAGTTCAGCTATTTGCCATAACAGAAATTTCAGATGACAGATTACGCAATCTCAAAGGAATAGATGCCTTCATCCAGGTTGCATGTCCAAGAATATCAACTGACAATCATTTTCACAAGCCAGTTTTGTCTACTCCACAAGCAAATGCATTATTGAAAATATTAAAAAAAGAAGGTATAGAAGGATTCTTGCAAATCCCTCACTGGCTATAAACAATTATAATCATCAAATTGCAAATCAAGACATTGTCTCAAAAACCAACCCTTCCAGGGGATAAAATTGCAATAATTGAAGAATTTGAAATGGGCGACAATACCTTTGATGATGGACAGTCAATAAGATCATTGGTCGTAGGTACTCCAGAATTTGACAAGACTAATCGCATAGCAAAAATCAATGAAATGCGAAGACCCGCAGTTGCCAAATCAGGTGATATCATCACAGGAAATATTTCAGCGTTAATGAATAACATGTTTGCCATAAACATCTTATACATAAATGGAAAACCTACACATTCCGGTCTAGAATGTATTTGCCAAGCAAAGGGGGCAAAAAAGAGAATCCTTGTAAGAGTTGGCGATATAGTAACTGCAAAAATACTTAATCTTCTAAATGGCGTTGTACATGCTACAATTAGTGAGCCTGAACTTGGAGTTTTGTTCACACAGTGCAACAAGTGTGGAGCCAAAGTCATAGCAATGGGTAGCAACATAAAATGCATAGATTGCGGATACATAGAAGAGAGAAAATTATCAACTAGATTTGGAAACAGCGATTTTATAAAATTCAATTCTAACTAAGAATATGTTAAAAGTAGCATTCCAAGGAGAGTCAGGAGCATATAGTCAAGCTGCGGCAGTCAGTTTTTTCAGAGAATCAATTGAGACAATTCCACATCCTACATTTTATGATGCATTAGATTCTACAGAGAATGGAAGATCAGACTACACCATACTTCCTGTAGAAAATTCACTAGAAGGAAGTGTGCCTGAGAGCTATGATTTACTACTTACCACCAAGCTCAATGTTGTAGGTGAAACGTACCATAGAATATCACATTGTTTGATTGGTTCACAAAATCTAGAAAAAATTGATACAGTGTATTCTCATCCGCAAGCACTTGGCCAATGTAGAAAATTCATACAAGAAAATCATTTGAAACCCATACCGACTTATGATACTGCAGGTAGTGTAAAGATTATTCTAGAACTAAACAAGGATAACATTTCTTGTATTGCTAGTAAAAAAGCGGCTGAAATTTACAACGTACCAATAATAAAAGAAGGAATAGAGGATAACCCAAATAACTATACAAGATTTCTGGTCTTGGCAAACAAGAAAAAAGAAAAAACATCTAAAGACAAAACGTCAATAATTTTTACGATAAAACATATTCCAGGCGCATTGTACAATATTCTTGAAAAATTCAATGCCAATAGTATCAATCTAACAAAAATTGAATCACGTCCTACAAAAAGCACTCCTTGGGAGTATAATTTCTACGCAGATTTCGAGGGCCATCAAGACGATACCAATATCCAAGATACTCTTGAGAAGATAAAGACAAACACTACGTTTCTTAAGATATTGGGTTCTTATCCACGTGCTGAATTAATTTAGAATCCTTTTGGTTTTCGAATAGAAAATACTGCACTGATTCCAATTATCAGAACTCCTGAAGAGATGACTATGAGATGTGATGTAAAGATTATTGGATTAGTTACCGCTTCTAGTTTTCCAGTTACATGAAGTATTGAATCTCCAGTATTTGTTATGTTTATGAAATGTTGTCCATTATCAAGACTGTACCAGTCAAAACTTACTCCCTTTTGAAAATCTTTATCAACTTGCAGACCTGAACTTGGTGTCTTCATTTTTATATGAAATGAGCTTCCTGTGACATTAAGAAACTCATGATAATGTTTTTCTGCATCAAACTGAAAGACATCATTTTTTCCCATATCTACTACATCATTGACATCATGCGCGTTGCTTACTATTGTCTGCAATAGGAAAAATGTACCTAAAATAACAGCAACTAAACCTATCCCTATTCCAGCTGCAGATTTTTTTGTAAGCATTGTGAAAAATTAATCGTGATTATATTTAAAGTAAATTACATCAGTTCTACATCATGTGGTTGACTTTCTGCGTAGCCTGCAGTTGACATTTTTATGAATTCTGCATTTTGTTGCATCTGTGGAATATTATTTGCACCACAATAGCTTAAACCAGAACGAATTCCTCCCGTTAGTTGTTTTATGATATCAGTTACACTTCCCTTGTATGGAACCATTGCTTCAACACCTT